>NZ_JASKYR010000806.1:0-3399 GCF_041028215.1 Streptomyces flavofungini | reverse complement strand
TCCCCCGCCCTGCTCGCCGCCCTGCGCAAGGGCGACGCGGAGGCCCTGGCCGCCACGCTCACCAACGACCTCCAGCCCGCGGCGCTCTCCCTCTTCCCCCCGCTCTCCGCCACCCTCGCCACCGGCACGGCCGCGGGTGCGCTGGCCGCGCTGGTCTCGGGGTCGGGTCCGACGACGGCCTTCCTCGCCGCCGACGCCGCGTCGGCGCGCACCGTGGCCGACGCGCTCATCGCCTCCGGCACCTGCCGCACGGCCCGGGTCGCGCAGTCCCCGGCGCCGGGTGCCACCCTGCTCCAGCCGTGAGCCCACGTACTCAGGTCCCCATCTGAGTACGCGCACGCTGACGCCCGTACGGCGCCGCGCGCGACCGTACCGGCATGGGATCACGTGTGCGCGAACTGGCCGAGAAGACGCCCGCCGGGCGCGACCGGTACGTCGACCTGCTGCGCGTCGCCTCGCTCGGCACGGTCGTCATGGGGCACTGGCTGATGGCGGCGGTGACCGTCGGGGACGACGGCGGGGCCGAGGTCGGCAACCTCCTCGCCGTCGTACCCGGCCTGCAACTCCTCACCTGGGCGATGCAGATCATGCCGGTGTTCTTCTTCGTCGGCGGCTTCTCGCACGCCCTGTCGTACCGGTCGCTGAGCCGCGCCTGCGAGGGGCCGTCCCTCTACCCGGCCTTCCTCCGCGCCCGCCTCCAGCGGCTGCTGCGGCCCACCATGGTCTTCACCGGCGTCTGGGGTACGGGCGCGCTCCTCCTCCAACTCCTCGGCCGGGGCGGCGGGCTGCTCGACGTGGCGCTGCGGCTCGTCGCGCAGCCGCTCTGGTTCATCGGCATCTATCTGGCGATGGTCGCCTGCACGCCGCCGCTGCTCCGGCTGCACGAGCGGTTCGGCTGGGGCGCGTTCGGGGCGCTCGTGGGGGCCGCGGGCGCGGTGGACGTGGCGCGCTTCGCGCTCGGCGTGCCGTACGTGGAGTTCCTGAACTTCGCCTTCGTCTGGCTCGCGGTGCACCAGCTCGGCTTCCTGCGCGCGGACGGCAGGCTGCGGACGCCGTACGTCCTCGCGGGCGCGGGGCTCGCGGGCGCCGCGCTCCTCGTGGCCCTCGGCCCGTATCCCCTCTCCATGGTCGGCATGCCGGGCGAGCGCGTCTCCAACATGGCACCGCCCACCTTCGCCCTCCTTAGCCACGGCCTCTGGCTGGTCGGCGCGGTGGAGCTGCTGCGCGGCCCGGCGACGCGGTGGCTGGCGGGGCCGCGCGTCTGGCGGGGCGTGATCGCGGCCAACGGCATCTCCATGACGGCGTTCCTCTGGCATCTGAGCGCCATGCTCGCGGTGTACGGGGCGCAGCTCGCCCTCGACATCCCGCTGCCCGCGCCCGCGTCGGCGGCGTGGTGGGGGCAGGTGCCGGTGCGCATGGCGCTGGCCGCGCTCGTGACGGCGGCCCTCGTCACCCTCTTCCGGCGCTTCGAACGACCGGCCCGCGCGAGGACGGCTCCCGCGCCCGCGAGGAGGGTGTCCGGTCCGGCGGCGGTCCTCGGCGTCATCCTCTGCCTCTTCGGCGTCCTCGGCCTGTCGATGGTGGGCTTCGGCGGTCTCCTGGAGGGGCGGACGGCTCTCCTGGTGGCCGTCCACGTCACCGCACCGGCCGCCGTGGCCATGGCCCTCGCGGGCTGGCTGCTCGTCGAGCGGGCCGCCCCGCAGTACCGGCACGGTGGGTGAGCGGTCCGGTACGCTAAGCGGCCGACGGACAGGGCGAGCGGGCGACTACGCTTGAGGATCGATCGATCCCCCCTGTCAGGAGTGAAATGGCCGCCGTCAATCTGGTCAATGTCGAGGCAGTCAGCAAGGTGTACGGCACCCGTGCCCTGCTCGACGGCGTCTCACTCGGCGTGTCCGAGGGGGACAGGATCGGCGTCGTGGGGCGCAACGGTGACGGGAAGACCACCCTGATCCGGATGCTCGCCAAGCTGGAGGAGGCCGACACCGGGCGGGTCACGCACAACGGCGGGCTGCGGCTCGGCGTGCTGACCCAGCACGACTCCCTCGACCCCGGGGCCACCGTCAGGCACGAGGTCATCGGCGACCTCGCCGACCACGAGTGGGCGGGCAGCGCCAAGATCAGGGACGTGCTCACCGGCCTCTTCGGCGGACTCGACCTGCCGGGCTTCCCGCAGGGCCTGGACACCGTCATCGGTCCGCTGTCCGGCGGCGAGCGGCGGCGCATCGCGCTCGCCAAGCTGCTCATCGCCGAGCAGGACCTGATCGTCCTCGACGAGCCCACCAACCACCTCGACGTCGAGGGCATCGCCTGGCTCGCCGGACATCTGCGCGCGCGCCGCTCGGCGCTCGTGTGCGTCACCCACGACCGCTGGTTCCTCGACCAGGTCTGCACCCGCATGTGGGACGTGCAGCGCGGCACCGTCTTCGAGTACGAGGGCGGGTACTCGGACTACGTCTTCGCCCGCGCCGAGCGCGAGCGCATCGCCGCGACCGAGGAGACCAAGCGGCAGAACCTCATGCGCAAGGAGCTCGCCTGGCTGCGCCGCGGCGCCCCGGCCCGCACCAGCAAGCCGAAGTTCCGCATCGAGGCGGCCAACGAACTGATCGCCGACGTGCCCCCGCCGCGCGACCGCAGCGAGCTGATGAAGTTCGCCACCACGCGGCTCGGCAAGACGGTGTTCGACCTGGAGGACGTCTCCGTACAGGCCGGACCGAAGCTGCTGCTCAAGCACCTGACCTGGCAGCTCGGCCCCGGCGACCGCATCGGCCTGGTCGGGGTGAACGGCGCGGGCAAGACCTCGCTGCTGCGCGCCATGGCCGACGCCGCGCGCAGCGACGGCGACGTACAGCCCGCGGACGGCAGGATCACCGTCGGCAGGACGGTGAAGCTGGCCTATCTGTCGCAGGAGGTCGCCGAGCTGAAGCCGACGCTCCGCGTCCTTGAGGCCGTCCAGCAGGTGCGCGAGCGCGTCGACCTCGGCAAGGGCCGCGAGATGACCGCGGGCCAGCTCTGCGAGACGTTCGGGTTCAGCAAGGAGAAGCAGTGGACGCCGGTCGGCGACCTCTCCGGCGGCGAGCGGCGCAGGCTCCAGCTGCTGCGCCTGCTCATGGACGAGCCCAACGTCCTCTTCCTCGACGAGCCGACCAACGACCTGGACATCGAGACGCTGACGCAGCTCGAGGACGTGCTCGACGGGTGGCCCGGCTCCATGGTGGTGATCTCCCACGACCGGTTCTTCGTCGAGCGCACGACGGACAAGGTGTACGCGCTCCTGGGCGACGCCACCATGCGGATGCTGCCGCGCGGCATCGACGAGTACCTGGAGCGGCGGCAGCGGATGACCGAGTCCGCCCCCGCCCCGGCCGGTCGGCGGCCCCCGCGGCCGCCTCCGCGACG
>NZ_JASKYR010000805.1:0-3492 GCF_041028215.1 Streptomyces flavofungini | reverse complement strand
GCCCAGGCCGTCGCGGGCGCGTCGTCCCGCAGCCCGAGGGCGCCCGCGACGGCCTGGGCCAGCCCGGCGACCCCACCCTCGGGCTGCCGCCCGGCGAACTCGACGCACCACACCCCATCGGCGAACCGGCACGCCCCGGCACCCTCCACAGCACCTCCGGCGAGCCGCCCGTCCACAGCACCTCCGGCGAGCCGCCCGGCCGCCTCAGAGGCGAGGCGGGTCTTGCCGACTCCGCCCGGACCGGTGAGCGTCACGAGCCGGGCCCCGGCGAGCAGCCGGATGACCTCGTCGACGTCGGCGGCACGCCCGACGAGGCCGGTGATCGCGGCGGGCAGCCGCCCCCGCGAGCGCACGACGCCCCCGCCCGCAACCGGCGGCGTCAGCCGGGGCTCCTGGCGCAGGATCGCGCCGTGCAGCTCCGTCAGCTCCGGGCCGGGGGCGAGACCGAGCTCCTCCGCCAAGTGCTCGCGGAGCCGCGCGTAGACGTCGAGGGCCTCGCTCTGGCGGCCCGTCGCGTACAGGGCGCGCATCTGCACCGCGCGCAGGCGCTCCCGCAGCGGGTGCCGCGCCGCCAGGTCCGCGAGCTCGCCCGTGAGCAGCGCGTGGTCACCGGCGGCCAGGCGGGCCTCGGCGTGGTCCTCGACGACGGAGAGGCGCTGCTCGGCCAGGCGGTGGGCCGCCGCCCGTACGAACTCCTCGTCGGCGAAGTCGGCGTACGCGGGCCCGCGCCACAACTCAAGGGCGGCGGCGAGGAGTTCCGCGCGGGCACGCGGGTACGGCTCGGCGTGCGCCCGCTTCACCAGTGCCTGGAAGCGCACCGCGTCGACCTCGTCACCGGCGTCCGCGTCGATGCGCAGCCGGTAGCCGGACGGCTCGTGCGGCACGCGGTCGCGGCCGAGGGCGCGGCGGAGCTGGGAGACCTTGGCCTGGAGGGCGCCCGCCGGTTTGCCCGGGGGAGCCTCGCCCCAGAGGTCGTCGATGAGCCGGTCGGCGGAGACCGGCCGTCCCTCGTGCACCAGGAGGTCGGCGAGCAGCGCCCTGACCTTCGCCTCCGGCACTTTCACCGGCTCCCCGCCGCCGTCCCGCACCGTCAGTGGACCGAGCACCCCGAACCGCATGCGATCACCGTACACACGCCTCCCACCTGCGGTGTCCGAAAAACCGTCAGCGGATCGTCAGCGGACCCGAAGCACCTACCAGCACGATCTGCGGCGCCCCCCGACTGTCCCCCGGGGGCCCGTACCGAAAGGACCCTCCATGCCCACCGCTGAGGCCGTCGCCGCTCCCGGCACCACCACCCCCCGGCAGAAGCTGCCGCTCGCGGCGCTGCTCGCCCTGGCCACCGCCGTGTTCATCACCAGCCTGACCGAGACGCTGCCCGCGGGACTGCTGCCCGGGATGAGCGCCGACCTCGGCGTCGGCGAGTCCGCCGCGGGCCAGACCGTGACCGTCTACGCGATCGGCACCGCCCTCACCGCGCTCCCCCTTACCGCCGCCACGGCCGCGTGGCGGCGCAAGCGGCTGCTGCTCACGGCGATGGCGGGGTTCGCCGCCGCCAACACCGTCACGGCCCTGTCGGGCGACTACACGCTCACCATGGCGGCCCGGTTCGTCGCGGGGGTCGCCGCCGGACTCGCCTGGGCGCTGCTCGCCGGGTACGCCCGCCGCATGGCGCCCGCACACCTCCAGGGCAAGGCGATCGCCGTCGCCATGGCGGGCATCCCCGTGGCGCTCTCGCTCGGCGTCCCGGCCGGCACGTTCCTGGGGAAGGTGCTGAGCTGGCAGGCGGCGTTCCTCGCCATGACCGGCCTGACGGTGGTGCTCCTCGGCTGGATCGCCGCGCTCGTACCGGACTTCGCCGGGCAGCCGCGCGGCGCCAGGACACCGATGCTGGGGGCGCTGCGGGTGCCCGGCGTGCCGCCCGTCCTCTTCGTCACCCTCGTCTTCGTCCTCGCCCACACCGTGCTCTACACCTACGTCGCCGCCTACCTCGACGGCCTCGGCATGGGCGGCCGGACGGATCTCGTGCTGCTGGTCTTCGGCGCCGCCTCCCTCGCGAGCGTCTGGATCACCGGGGCCCTGATCCACCGCAGGCTCCGCACGCTCACCCTCGCCGCCGTGATCCTGGTCGGCACCGCGGCGGCCGTGCTCGCCGCCTTCTCCGGCACTCCCGCGCTCGTGTACGCGGCCGTGGTCCTCTGGGGCCTCGGCTGGGGCGGCGCCCCGACCCTGCTCCAGACCGCCGCGGGCGACGCGGGCGGCGACGCGGCGGACGCCGCCCAGGCCATGCTCGTCACCCTGTGGAACATCGCCATGGCGGGCGGCGGCGTCCTCGGCGGCGTCCTCCTCGGCCTGGCGGGCACGGCGTCCCTGCCCTGGACGATCCTGCCGCTCCTGGTGCCGGTACTGGCCGTCGTGGCGGTCGCCCGCACGCACGGATTCCCGTTGCGGCGGCCGGGCGGCACCTCATGACCGCCTGCCCGCACCCTTGTTGACGCACGACGGGTGAAGCCCTGCCCACGGGTCTGCGACAATCGGGGCCCCGTACGAAGGGCCTCGCGAGGGGACCCGTACCAGGTGGGGTGGGATGACGATGATGGTGCTGCTGCTCGGCATCGCGGTGCTGATCGCTGCGGCGGGCCTGGGCGCCGTCATATGGGCGGCGCGGGGCGGCCCGCGCTGGGTCAGGGGCGTGGCCAAGGCCACCACCGTCGCGGCCGAACTCGCCTCGTCGGCCACGAAGTCGGGCGGCCGCAGGAGCGGCGGCACGAACTCCGCCGACCCCGGCGACACGAGCACCTGAGCCTGCCGCCGTCCCTGGCGAGACGAGCACCTGAGTCCGCCGCCGTCCCCGGCGACACGGGCGCCTGAGTCCGCCGCCGTCCCTGGCGAGACGAGCACCTGAGCCCGGCGCCGATCCCGGCGACACGGGCGCCTGAGCCTGCCGCCGTCCCTGGCGAGACGAGCACCTGAGCCCGGCRCCGATCCCGGCGACACGAGCGCCTGAGTCCGCCGCCGTCCCTGGCGAGACGAGCACCCGAGCCCGCCGCCGCGCCACAGGCCCCCGGCGTCAGGACACCGGGTCCATCAGTTCGGGCGCGTCCAGGCCCTCGACCACCTCGCTGGCCACCTCGCGCAGGATCCGCCGTCGGGAGCGGGCGTACGTGCGCAGCAGGCCGAAGGCATCGCTCATCGGCAGCGACTTGCGGGCCGCGATCACGCCCGTGGCCTGTTCGATGACGACGCGGCTGGTCAGCGCCGTTTCGAGCTGGGCGGCGAGCGCCCGGATCTCCTCGGCCTCGCACGCCTGCTCCAGGGCGACGGCGGTGAAGTCGGCCATCGACTGGCCCAGCGTCATCGCCTCCTCGCTCAACCCCGCCACGTCCGAGGTGAGCAGCAGCAGCACACCGCTGGTACGGCTGTGCCCGCGCAGCGGAAGGGCGGCCACGCAGCGGTAGCCGAGGCCGACGGCGCGCGGGGACCAGCGCGGCC
>NZ_JASKYR010000804.1:0-3180 GCF_041028215.1 Streptomyces flavofungini | reverse complement strand
TGCCCTACACCGTCACCGTCACCGCCGCCGAAAGGACCCTGGAGCCATGACCACGCAGAACTGCGCCGAGTGCGACAGCCGGGTGGAGCCCGGTCAGTCGTTCTGCGATGCCTGTGGTGCCGTCCTGAGCTGGGACTCGGCCGGGGCACGCACAGGCCGCCCGGCACCCGCCGGTACCGCTTCCGCCCATGGCTCCGGCTCCGGCTCGGGCCCTGGCTCCGGCTCCCACTCGGGCTGGAACGCTCTGTTCCAGTCCGGGGCGGGGGCCGACACCCGGGCCTTCCGCCAGATCTCGCAGGCCCCGCCCACCGGTCCGGCGCCCGCGCCCACCGGCCAGGCGCCCGCATCCGACGCCGGGCCGCCGCCCGCACCCGGGGCGCCGACCAGCACGCCGGGGACCGCACCGCAGCCCGCGCCCCGGACCGCTGGAAGCGCCCCCGCTACAAGCGCCCCCGCTTGATCTGAAGGGCCGCCCGGCCCTCGGCGCCCCGCAGGCGCCATTCGCGGCGGAGTTCCGCGCGGGCCCTCACGTTCGTCTTGGCGATGATGCGCTGGTTCTCGCGGACGAGCTTGCGGTAGCTGTCGAGCCGTCGCTCGGGGAGAGTGCCGTCCGCCAGGGCGGCGAGCACCGCGCAGCCCGGTTCGGAGAGGTGGGCGCAGTCGTGGAACCGGCACTCCTGGCCCAGTTCCTCGATCTCGGCGAAGACCTGGCCGACCCCGGATTCGGCGTCCCAGAGACCGACGCCGCGCAGTCCCGGGGTGTCGATGAGGACGCCGCCCCCGGGCAGCACGAGCAGGTTGCGGGTGGTGGTCGTGTGCCGCCCCTTGCCGTCGACGTCACGGATGGCCTGGACCTCCATGACGTCCGCTCCGGCGAGCGCGTTGGCGAGCGTCGACTTGCCCGCGCCGGACTGCCCGAGCAGGACCGACGTCCCGCCGGAGACGACCGCGGAGAGGACGTCGACGCCCTCCCCGGCCGTCGCGCTGACCGTCAGGACCGGCACGCCGGGCGCGCTGGTCTCCACGTCCTGGACGAGATGCGCGAGCGTGGCGGGGTCCGGCACGAGGTCGGCCTTGGTGAGGACGACCACCGGCTGCCCGCCCGACTCCCAGCCGAGCGCGAGAAACCGCTCGATCCGCCCGAGGTCGAGCTCACCGGCGAGTGAGACGGCGATGATCGAGTGGTCGACGTTGGCGGCGAGGATCTGTCCCTCGGACCGCTTGGACGAGGTGGAGCGCACGAAGGACGTTCGGCGCGGCAGGTACGCCCGTACGTAACGGGGGTCGCCGCCGACCGGGTCGACGACCGCCCAGTCACCCGTGCAGATGACCTTCAGCGGGTCGCGCGGCGTGACGAACTCGGTGTCGGCCCGCACGGGGCCTTCGGCGGTGACGAGATCGCACTGCCCCCGGTCGACGCGGACGACCCGCCCGACGAGGAGCCCGCGCGCCGCGTAGGGCGCGAACTCGGCCTCCCACTCGGCGTCCCAGCCGTACGGGGCCAGGGGGTGCGAGGAGGAGGAAGAGGGAGAAAATGAAAGAGAGGGAGACAAGGGTGACCCTTCACAGAAGGCCCCGGCGGCGCGCCCGATGGCGCGCGAGTGGAAGGACTCAGCCGGTGGCCAAGGAGGTGGACTTACTGGACTCACGGATGCGGGTTGTGCCCGTCGTCTCGACAGCCATGGTCAAACACCTCCTGATCTGCTGGATTTCCTGATCTGCTGGACCAACTGCTCAGAGCTTAGACAGCCCTCCGCCCGAAGCTCCACCCATTTATTCGCGGACAGCCACCCGCACGCCTACACGTCCGCTCGCCTCGCCACGAACACCATCTCCCGCCCCGGCCGGTCCGGCGTGTCGTGTACGGCGTCCAGTGCGTACCCGGTGGCGAGCAGGTCCGCCTCCACCTCGTCCCGTTCGCGGAAGCGCAGGGTCGAGTCCGAGGTCAGGACCTCGCCGTTCGTGCGGAAGACGTACGTCCAGCGGAACGACACCAGCGGGCCCTCGATCGCCGTGAGTTCGACCCAGCTCTCCACCGGGCCCGCCCCGGCGACCTCCGTGACCGCGAGGGAGGACGCGCGGTTCCAGCGTTCCCAGGCGCGCCACGCGGGGTTCCGTGTGCCGAAGGCCAGGTGGCCGTTGGGGCGCAGGGACGCGTGTGCGCCCCGCAGCGTGTCCCGCCACGCCCCGGGGTCGGCGATGGCCTGGGCCACGTTCGCCGTCATCGTCGCCAGGTCCACCCGGAGCGGCGGCAGCCCCGTGGCGTCGCCGTGGAGCCAGCGCACCCGCTCCGCCCCCGGCTTCGCGCGGGCCACGTCCAGGGAGGCCCGTGCGGGGTCGACGCCCACGACGGACACCCCGCGCTCCGCGAGCAGCAGCGCGAAGACCCCCGTACCGCAGCCGATGTCCAGCACCCGCCGCACGCCGGACTCCTCCGCCATGCGCAGGAACGGGATGAGGTCGCCGCGGTCCGGGTGCAGGGGGTCGTAGAGCGCCGCCAGGTGTGGATCGGTGAACTCCGCGTCCGCGGGCATCGCCTCAGACCTCTTCGCCGGGGGCTGCCGTCCGCCATTCCTCCGCGAGGACCGACCAGATCTCGGTGTCCTGCCGTACGCCCTTGTAGAGGTCGTTGCCGCGCAGGATTCCGTCGCGGCGCATGCCCAGGCGTTCGGCCACCCTGATGCTCGGGAGGTTCTCCGAGGCCACGTACCACTCCACCCGGTACATTCCGCGCTGCTCGAACGCCCAGTCGATGAGAACGCGCACCGCCCGGGTGACGAGACCGCGCCCCGAAGCGGCCGGTTCAAGCCAGCAACCCGCCTCGCATGTGCCGTTCGCCGCGTCGAAGGTCCGGAACATCACGCCGCCGACGAGACGCCCGTCGAGCCAGATGCCGTAGAGGCGGCCCTTGTCCGCGGCGGCCTTGTCGGCGAAGACCTGGAGCCACCTCCGCGTCGACACCAGGTCGGCGGTGACGTCCGGCAGGCCGACGTACTGGCCTATGTAGTCACGGCCTCGGTCCATGTGCGCCAAGAACTCCTCGGCCTGCCACGGCTCCAGCGGGCGCAGCTCGGCGCCGTCCTCTTCCCCCAGGGATATCGCGAACATGTGCCGGATCTTCGCACGGGCCGTGCGGTCGGTACACGCGGATTCGCGCCCGGCCCGGCCGACCGCCCGGAG
>NZ_JASKYR010000803.1:0-3387 GCF_041028215.1 Streptomyces flavofungini | reverse complement strand
CCGCCTTGGCCGTATACCGCCTTGGCGCATTGTTAGACGCAGAACGACCGCTTCAGGTCACTTGGCACACACAGTCTTATCCGCTTCGACCTTCTGGATCCCCTCCGGCGCCTTCGTCGGCGGGGAGATGGGCACTCCCGCGCCCTTGAAGTCGCCGCCCAGCGTCAGCTTCATGGCAGGAAGGCCCTGTGCGTTCTTCTCGCTCTTGCCCGGCTTCAGGGCGGCGGCGGGAAGGCCCATGATGTCGGCGAGCCGACGGGCCTGGTCCGCCTGGTCGGGGCCGTACTCAAGCGTCGTCTTCTTGATGACCGAGGGCGCGTTCCCCAACTGGCTGGACTTCAGCACGCCCTCATTGTTCTGCAGCCACGTGAGAGTTGTCTGAGCGGCGCCGGTCTTGCCGCTGCCGTTGTAGAGGTCCACGCGGACCTCGGAGGCGTCGGCCTTGGGCCCCTTGAGACGGGCGGCCACCTCGGCCTTCTCCGCCTTCTCCTTCTTCTTCACCGCGGTCAGCGACTGGTCGGCGCGCATCATCGCGAACAGCGGGCCGGACTTGGCCTCGTTGAGCACGACCGTCGTGTGCACCTTCTCGTTCGGGTTGTCGACGACCGGGGTGGTGGCGAAGCTCAGGTTCTTCACGTCCAGCTTGCCGAGCTCCATGCCGAGGTCACGGAGTCTCATGATGTCCGCAATCTTGGAGTCGACGGTGAGCGCCTTGGTGCCCGCCTCGGCGAGGCCGAACATCTTCTTCGGGTTGGTGAGCGTGTCGTTCGACTTCAGCTTGCGCATGAGCGAGCTGAGGAACTGCTGCTGGAGCTCGATCCGGCTCAGGTCGCCGCCGGTGCCCACCGAGTGCCGGGTGCGCACGAACGCCAGCGCCTCCTCGCCCTCGATGGTGTGCTTGCCCGCGGGCAGCTTGAGGTGCGAGTCCGGGTCGTCGATGTCCTTCGCGAGGCAGATGTCCACGCCGTCGACCGCGGACGAGAGCGTCTTGACCGCGTTGAAGTCGGCCACCATGAAGTGGTCGAGCTTTATCCCCGTGATCTTCGTGACCGTACGCATGGTGCAGCTCGGCGTGCGGTCCTGCTGGCCGAGGCTCTCGTTGAACCGGACGTTCTTCGAGCCGGGGATGGTCTTGGTGCTGCCGTCCTCCTGCGTCGTCGGGCAGTCCGGGATGTCGGTGATCATGTCGCGCGGAATGCTCAGCGCGGTGGCGTTGGAGCGGTCCTTGGAGACATGCAGCAGGATCGTGGTGTCGGCGTGCCCGAGGCTGCCCGCGTCGCCGTAGCCCTCGTTGCCGTCACCGCTGCGCTTGTCGGTGCCGACGAGCAGGATGTTGATCGCGCGGTCCTTGCTGAAACCGCCCGTACCGGCGCCGTCGTCGTTCAGCGAATTGATGTTGTCGTTGAGGTGCTGGTAGTAGAGATAGCCGCCCACGCAGCCCGTGACCAGCAAGAACGCCAGCGAGCCGCCGGTCCACACCAGGATCTTCCGGCTCTTGGACTTCTTCGGCTTCTGCTTGCGCCTGCCGCCCGCGGGCTCCGGCTCCTTGACCCGGCGCCTGCGCTGTCCGGGCACGTCGCGGCGCTCCTCGCGCTCGCGCTGCCGCGGTCGGTCGCCGTTCGGCGCGGGTCGGCCACGGCCGCCCTGGCGGGATGCTGATCTACGAGGTCCGGGAACCGTCGACTGCCCAGCGGAAGGGCTCAGTCGCAATTCGTAATCACCGGTTTCCGGGTTGAGCACCCACTGGTCTGCGGGATCGATGTTCTCCGCCCGCCCACGGCCTTGCGCGTCCACGGTTGTCTGCGTCCTCCGTCGGGGCCACGCGGCGCCTTTCCCCCCTCAAGAAGGCGCTCGGTCATTCGTTTCAGCGGTGCGCGGCCGGCAGGCCCGGCGCACCGGATCGCTCACACTATCCGCCCAGTTCAGCGCCGGACGACGCCGGTGACAAATTCCACTCCCCTACAACTGGGCAATCTGCCCTATTTCTTAGTGCGGAGTGCCCTTGCCTTGAGGATCGTTTTACTCGCAGGCGGGCTCGGCGGCCGTGTTGCCCCTAAATGTCGGTGCGGGCGAGGGGGTGGGGCTCGGGTCGTCGGGCTTCTCGTCGGTGACGTCCTCCCCGGCGGCATCCTCCTCGCTCGGTGCGCTCGGTGCGCTCGGTGCGCTCGGTGTGCTTGGCATGCTCGGCGTGCTCGGCGCGGGCTTCTGCGGGACCACGGCCACCGGGCCGTCGGTGCGGAGCCGGGTGAAGAGTTCCTCCGCCGCGGGCTCCACCAGCTCGTCGCGGTTCGCGTCGTAGGCGTAGGACTTCCTGGGGACAGTCAGGAACTGCACCCGTTCGGTGGGGATATTGCGCATGCCACGCACCAGTTCGTACAAACCCCGCAGGCTGGCCAGAGCCGGGTCGGTGGTCAGTGAAGAAGTGGCCGCGTCGAGAACGGGATAGAGCTTCCCCGGATTCAGCAGCACGTCATTGCTCTGGACCTTGTTCACCAGCGCCCCGAGGAACTCCTGCTGCCGGTCCATCCGGTCGGTGTCGCTGCCATTGCCGAGGCTCTTGCGGGCCCGAACGTAACCGAGCGCCTGTTCGCCGTCGAGGGTGCGCAGACCCGGGGCGAGATTCACGTGGGCGTCGGGGTCGGTGATCGGCTTCTTGAGGCAGACCTCGACGCCGTCCACCGCGTCGACCATGTCCTTGAACCCCGCGAAGTCGACGACCATGTGGTGGTCGACGCGGATGCTGGTCAGCTTCTCGACGGTACGGATCGTGCAGGCCGTCCCGCCGACTTCGTAGGCCCAGTTGAACTGGCCGAACCGGGGCCGCGTGCGCGAACCGTCCGGCGTGCGGCAGCCGGGGATGTCCACCATCAGATCCCTGGGGATCGACACGGCGGTCGCGCTGCGCCGGTCGGCGGCCAGGTGCAGCAGGATCGTGGTGTCCGAGCGCTGGGTGCCGGGGTCCTTGCCGTACTTGCGGTTGCCCCGGCCCGCCCGCGTGTCGGAGCCGATCACCAGGATGTTCTGCGCGTCGTGCACGAGGGGCGTCGGGCGCTCCTTCTCGTACCGCTCCAACTCGGCGGCGGCGTCGGTGTCCCTCGTGATGTTGCCGTCGAGCTTCTTGTACGCCGCCCACCCCAGACCGGCCGCGGCGAGCACGAGGACGGACACCCCGAGCGCCACGGAGTGCAGCCAGCGGCGCCTGCGCCGCCCCAGGCCCATCCCGGTCGGGGTCGCGCCCGCGCCGCCGGGCTCCCCCCGCTCCGGCGCCCCGTCCGGTCCTGGGGGCGGGCCTGCGGTGTCGGTCACTGTTGCGTCCACCCCTCATGGCTGCGTCGGTACGAGGCGCGCGGCCACGGCGTGCGCGGCTGCGGCGTGCGTATCTACGAC
>NZ_JASKYR010000802.1:0-3420 GCF_041028215.1 Streptomyces flavofungini | reverse complement strand
GCTGACGCCGTCCCGCAGCGCGAGCGACGGCGTCAGCGTGGTGCGCGGGCGCCGCCCTGGGGTCAGCGAGTTCGGCAGCCCCTCGTCGAGCCACGCCATCTGCAACCGCGTGCCCAGCGGAAAGCCCAGCTCGGGCACGACGGGGTTGGACTGGAGCCAGCCGCCGCTCGGGGTGGCCGAGAGCATGTTCCCCCAGCGGTCGACGACGTCGACGTGGCAGGTGTCGCCGCGCGTCCCGCCGTCCCCGGCCACGGTCGGCTCCCCGCCGCCGTACGCGTCGGCCACCGCCGCCGCACCGGCCCCCGAGGCGACGGCGAGCGCGTGCGCGGACAGCCGCGGCGACCGCCCGCCGGGCGACCCGGGCCGCAGCTCGTACGAGGCGGTGTCCTTGATCAGCTTGCGCCGCTCCGCGCTGTACTCCTCGGAGAGCAGCTCGGCCACCGGGACGCCGCCCGCCGCGTCCCCGTACCAGGCCTCCCGGTCGGCCATCGCCAGCTTGCACCCCTCGACGAGCAGGTGGACGTACTCCGCCGAGCCGTACGCGGGAAGCTCCGGGAGCTCGCGCGGCAGCAGGGCGAGCTGCTGGAGGAGCGCGGGCCCCTGGCTCCAGGGCCCGGCCTTGCACAGGGTCCAGCCGTTCCAGTCGTGGGTGACCGGGTCCTCGTACGAGGCCGACCAGTCCCGCAGATCCGCCGCCGACAGCGTTCCGGCGTGCCGCTCGCCGCTGGTGTCCATGGTCGGGACCCCGGCCTGCCGCACCAGGGCCTCGGCGATGAATCCGCCGCGCCACACCTCCCGCGCGGCCTCGATCACGGCGACGCGGTCCCCGGCCGGGGCCGCGGCCTCCGCCTCGGCCAGCAGCCGCCGCCAGGTGGCGGCCAGCGCCGGGTTGCGGAGCAGCTCGCCGGGGCGGGGCGCCTCGCCGTCGCGGAGGTAGACCTCGGCCGAGGTCGGCCACTCCGTCTCGAAGAGGCCCCGCACCGTCTCGACGGTCTCGGCGACGCGCTCCACGGGCGCGTGCCCGTCCTCGGCGTACCCGATGGCGTACGTGAGGAGGTCGGCGAGCGGCTTGGTGCCGTGGTCGCGCAGCAGCACCATCCACGCGTCGAACGCCCCGGGCACGGCGGCGGCGAGCGGCCCGGTGCCGGGCACGAGGCCGAGGCCGAGGGAGCGGTAGTGGGCGGCGGTCGCCCCGGCGGGCGCGGGGCCCTGGCCGCAGAGCACGCGCACGTCGCCGCCCGCGGGCGCGAGGATGATCGGCACCTCGCCCGCGGGCCCGTTGAGGTGCGGCTCGACCACGTGCAGGACGAACCCCGCGGCGACCGCCGCGTCGAAGGCGTTGCCGCCGTCCTCCAGTACGGCCATCGCGGACTGGGAGGCGAGCCAGTGGGTGGACGACACCATGCCGAAGGTGCCCTGGAGCGTGGGGCGCGTCGTGAACATGATCGGCAGGCTAACCGGCCGGCCAGTGCCTCAATCAAGACCCCTGGCGTGCTTGAACCGCGCGAGGCCTTCGCCGAGTTCGATCAGCGGCTCGGGGTAGTCGTACCGCTCGCGCTCCTTCTTGGAGAGCTTCCACGGCTCGTGCACCGCCGCGCCCGCCAGGTCCTTCAGCTCGGGCACCCACCGCCGTACGTAGTCGCCGCGCGGGTCGTAACGCTGCCCCTGACGCACGGGGTTGAGCACGCGGTTGGGCCTGCTGTCGGTGCCGGTTCCGGCCATCCACTGCCAGTTCATCTGGTTGTTGGCGATGTCGCCGTCGGCCAGCAGGCGCAGGAAGTGCCGGGCGCCCACGCGCCAGTCGACGTAGAGGGACTTGACCAGGAAGCTCGCGACGAGCAGCCTGCCGCGGTTGTGCATCCAGCCCTCGTGCAGGAGCTGGCGCATCGCCGCGTCCACGACCGGGAAGCCCGTGCGCCCCTCCTGCCACGCGCGGATCTCCTCCTCGGCCGCTTCCCCCTTGCGCCAGCGGTCCTGCTTCGTGCGGTAGTCGGTGCTCGCCGAGCGCGGCCTCGCCGCGAGCACCTGGTGGTGGAAGTCGCGCCAGCAGATCTGCCGCACGAAGTTCTCCGCGCCCTCGCCCTCCCGGGTACGGGCGCCGCGCACGAGTTCGGTCGCCGAGACCGTGCCGAAGTGCAGATGCGGGGAGAGCCGGGAGGTGGCGTCGCCCGCCAGGTCGTCCTGGCCCTCGGCGTAGCCGTCGGCGTCCTTGCGCAGCCATGCCTTCCAGCGCGCCCGGCCCTCGCTCTCGCCGCCCCGCGCGAGCCCCGGCGAGACCCCGTCGACGCCGTCCCTGCCGGGCACGGGCTCCGAACGGACGTGGTCGGGGACCCGCACGGTCCGTGGCGGTCCGAGGACGTCACGCGGGCTCCGGGCGCTCCACTTGCGGTAGTACGGGGTGAAGACCGCGAAGTGGTCGCGGCCCGCCGGGGTCACCGCGCCCGGCGGGAGCACGGTGATCACGGAGTCGTGGACGTGCAGCCGCCTGCCGTCCCGTTCGAGGGCTTCCCGCAGGCGCCGCTCGCGCGCGTGGGCGTAGCCGCTGACGCCGCCCGCCATGTGGATCTCCTCGGCGTCCGTCGCCGCCATGACCGCGCGCACCTCGGCCACGACGTCACCGCTGCGGACGACGAGCCTGCCGCCCCGGTCGCGCAGCCGCCGGTCGAGGTCGGTCAGGCAGTCGGCGAGGAAGGCCTCGCGGTTGGGTCCGGCGAAGCCGGTCTCCGCGATGTGCCGGTCGCGCACGAAGAGCGGTACCACCTGGTCGGCGCCGGTGACGGCCGCGCGCAGCGGTGGATGGTCGTGGACCCGCAGGTCGGAGGTGAACAGGACGACCGAGGTCTTCATGGGGTGGCTCCGTGGTGCGCGCTTCGTACTGCCTTGTCTCCCCCTGCTTCCTCCTTCCTGCCCTCCTGGGATGCGGCGCGCGCGATGTTCCTGGCCATGCCGCCGAAGACGACGGCGTGGAAGGGCGAGACGCTCCACCAGTAGGCGTGGCCAAGGAGCCCGCGCGGGTGGAAGAGGGCCTTCTGCCGGTAGCGGACGCGGCCCTCGGCATCGCGGTCGGAGCGCATCTCCAGCCAGGCGAGGCCGGGCAGCCGCATCTCCGCGCGCAGCCGCAGCATCCGTCCCGGCTCGATCTCCTCGACCCGCCAGAAGTCCAGCGAGTCGCCGACCCGCAGCCGCGCCGCGTCCCTGCGGCCCCTGCGCAGCCCCACGCCGCCGACGGCGCGGTCGAGCCAGCCGCGGACCGCCCAGGCGAGCGGGAAGGAGTACCAGCCGTTCTCGCCGCCGACGCCCTCGATGATGCGCCACAGGGCCTCGGGCGAGGTGTCCACGGTGATCTGCCGCTTGTCGGTGTAGAGGCTGCCGCCCGCCCAGTCGGGGTCGGTGGGCAGCGGGTCGCTGGGCGCGCCGGGC
>NZ_JASKYR010000801.1:0-3145 GCF_041028215.1 Streptomyces flavofungini | reverse complement strand
TCGGGTCGGTCACACCGGGAACCTAGCGGACGGTTTCGAGCACCTCCGCCGCCCCGAGGATCTCGGCGATGTCGCTGAGGGCGTCCCCGGCCTCCAGGCCGAGCAGGTCCTTCTCCGGCACCCCGAGGTCGGCGAGGATCTCCGTGTCGCCGAGCGGGCCCGCGGGCGCCGCTTCACCGGTGTCGGCCGGTCCCTCGTCCTCGTCGTCGTCGGCGGTGCCCTCCGGCTCGCCGTCCTCCGTGCCGTCCAGGTCGAGGGCGTCCAGGTCGTCGGACGCGTCCGGATCGCGCCCGAGCATCTCGTCGGTGAGCAGGATCTCCCCGTACGAGCTGCGGGCGGCGGCTGCCGCGTCCGAGACGTAGATCCGGGGGTCCTCCTCACCGTCCACCCGGACGACGCCGAACCACGCGTCTTCCTGTTCGATGAAGACGAGCACTGTGTCGTCGTCGTGGTCGGCCGTGGCTTCACGGGCCAGATCGGCCAGATCCGCCAGGGTCTCCACATCGTCGAGCTCCGTGTCGCTCGCTTCCCACCCGTCTTCGGTGCGCGCGAGCAGTGCGGCGAAGTACACCGTGACTCTCCCACTGGTCATAAGCGGTGCCGGTTGGCGGTTAGGGGTCCCCCCGGCGAGGTCGGGGAGCGAGGCAGTTGTGCCGAGCCCCGCCCATTCGGAATCGTGGCAGAAACAGCGCCGTCAGGAGAGGTCTTCCGCCCGCTGTGTCCGCGTCGGGTTTTTTCCCGGCCCTCCGCACACCCCGTCCCGGGGCGGGGTGGTCACCAGCGGAATGTGCGCATGCGCATCTGCTGACGCATGCGTGCGGCCCGGGCGCGGCGCGGCTTCACGCGCTCGCGGAGCTCGATGGCCTCGTTGCGTTCACGGAGGAACTGGGCACGGCGCCTGCGCCGCTCGGCGTCGGTCTCGTCGTCCGGTTTGCGTTCCGCCATGGCCCACACCACCTCCGGTCGTACGTCCCCACCTTCCCCCGGTCGGCGGTATTGATGCCAGCGCGGGGCGGGGTCCGGGCCCGGTTACTGTTGATGTCATGCGGATCCACGTCGTCGACCACCCGCTGGTGGCGCACAAACTCACCACGCTGCGCGACAAGCGCACCGACTCCCCGACCTTCCGGCGCCTCGCCGACGAGCTGGTCACCCTGCTCGCGTACGAGGCCACCCGGGACGTGCGCACCGAGCAGGTCGACATCGAGACCCCGGTGACCGGGACGACGGGCGTGAAGCTCTCGTATCCGCGCCCGCTGGTGGTGCCGATCCTGCGCGCCGGTCTCGGCATGCTCGACGGCATGGTCCGGCTCCTGCCGACCGCCGAGGTCGGTTTCCTCGGCATGATCCGCAACGAGGAGACCCTGGAGGCCTCCACCTACGCGACGCGCATGCCGGAGGACCTCTCCGGACGCCAGGTGTACGTGCTCGACCCGATGCTCGCCACGGGCGGCACGCTGGTCGCGGCGATCCAGGAGCTGATCAAGCGCGGGGCCGACGATGTGACCGCCGTGGTGCTGCTCGCCGCCCCCGAGGGTGTCGAGGTCATGGAGCGCGAGCTCGCGGGCACGCCGGTGACGGTCGTGACGGCCTCGGTCGACGAGCGGCTCAACGAACAGGGGTACATCGTGCCGGGCCTCGGCGACGCCGGTGACCGCATGTACGGCACGGCGGAGTAGCGGGAGCGGCGGGAGCGGCGGCAGCGCTCACCGGCCGCCGCCGGTCAGCACTTCCCGCCTGACGGCTCGGACGCCGGCTCGGGCTTGGCGAGTTTCGTCAGGGCCTTGTCGGCGTCCTCTTTTTTGGCGAGATCCTGGAACCCGGTGCCGATGATCAGATCGACCTCGCCGCCCTTGCGGCCGTCGGTCTTCCGCTCGGCGCCCGCGAGCTGCGTGCCGAGCACGGGGAGCGCGGTGTCCGCCGCGGCGGTGGCGCCGAGCAGTATGCCGGTGCCCTTGACCTTCTTGTCGTAGGCCTTCGTCGCGTTGCCGACCTCGCCGATCGCGAAGCCGCGCTTCTTCAGCTCGTCGGCGGTCTTCTTGGCGAGGCCCGCGCGGGGCGTGGCGTTGAGGACGTTGACCTTGATCTGGCCGGGCTTCGGCAGCGGCTTCGCCTTCTGCGTCCGGGCCGCCGTGTCCTTCGCGCGGTCGCAGTCGGGGCCGCCGCCCGCGGCCGACGCCTTGGCGCCGCCGGAGAAGACGTGGATGAGCTGCAGAGTGCCCCAGCTGATCAGGGCCAGTGCGGCGGCGGATGCGACGACCGCGAGCACGATCCTGCGGCGCCCGCCGGTGCGGCGCATTCGAGGAAACTTGTCCCCCGTGATGCGGTATTCGCCGCCCATGCCGGGGGGTGTGAGCATGCTCATGGGCGCAGCGTAGTGCCGGGTGGCGACGATGCCTACTAAACGATCATCCACCCGGGTCCAGGGCAACCCAAAAGGGCCAATGTGGGTCGGCGTGGGGGTGACGGCGGCACCGTGACGGGTGGGGCGGCCGGGCGGTGGCSGCCGCCGGGCGTCCCGGCGCGGCGGCGGGTCAGCCCAGTTCGAGCACGCGCGCGTGGAGGACCTGGCGCTGCTGGAGCGCGGCGCGGACCGCGCGGTGCAGTCCGTCCTCCAGATACAGGTCGCCCTGCCACTTCACGACGTGCGCGAAGAGGTCGCCGTAGAACGTGGAGTCCTCGGCGAGCAGCGTTTCGAGGTCGAGCTGCCCCTTGGTCGTCACGAGCTGATCGAGGCGGACCGGGCGCGGCGCGACATCCGCCCACTGCCGGGTGCTTTCCCGGCCGTGGTCGGGGTACGGCCGGCCGTTTCCGATGCGCTTGAAGATCACACGGAAAGCCTACCGGGCAAGGCTCACCGGGCGCAGCCATGGTGACCGAGTGCGACTCCTGGAAATGCCACCGTAAACGGGGGCAAACCGGTAAGTCTCCAGCCGGTCGCCGTGGCCGAAGTGCGCGAGAGCCCGCCGCCGCCGTCCACACCGGGGCGCTGGAATCGCCCGAACGTGTCGCTGCCGGGGCGTTGCGGTGACGGCGGCGTGCGGGCTGTCGTCAGCGGTTCTCGGTGGACTGCCGCTCGCGCGTCTCGCGCTGCGGCCGGTCCTCGGGGTCGGGGGTCTCGGGCCGGGCCGGGGCGGCCTCGGGG
>NZ_JASKYR010000800.1:0-3418 GCF_041028215.1 Streptomyces flavofungini | reverse complement strand
CGTCTTTCCTGCCCGGGGGGCGTTGGGGACGTCCCGGGCAGGAAAGACGCAATGCGATGTCGATATGTGGCGCGTGTGGCCGCTGCGCTTTGTGGTGTGGTGCGTGATGCCCCGGCAGAGTTTCACTCGGGCCAGGTACATGTCAGCCCCCGGGAGGATGTTGGCCGGAAATCGTCCGTTGAGCGATGGTCAACGTACGTAATGCGAACAGCGTGTGAACGGGCCCCGCCGACGTGCCGCGTCCGGAAACGCGCGCCGCCCCGGGGAGTTGATCACCCGGGGCGGCGGCGTGTCTTCACGCGGTGGTGCTCATGCGGTGGTGCTCATGCGTGGTGCTCATGTGCTGGTGCGGCTTACGGGAAGGTCAGCTTGAAGCTGTTGATGTAGCCCGTGTCCTGCCGCGCCTTGTCCTGCACCCGCAGCTTCCAGGTGCCGTTGGCCACCTCGGAGGAGGCGTTGACCGTGTAGGTCTCCTTGACGTTGTCCGCGGAGTCCGAGGAGCTGGTGCCCTTCAGGAGGTAGACGGACCCGTCGGGGGCCACCAGGTCGACCTGGAGGTCACCGCGCCAGGTGTGCACGATGTCGACGCCGACCTTCAGGGCGCTCGGCGCGTTGCCGGTGCGGCCCGTGACGTTGACCGACGAGGTGACCGCGGCACCGGCGTCCGGAATGGCGACGTCCGCGGTGTTCTCGAAGACCGTGCCGCCGGGCTCCTCGCCGCCGGGGCGCGAGCCGACGTTCACGGCGGCCCAGGCGTTGGCGACGGCCTTGTACTCGGCGCTGGTGGTGCCGTAGAGCTCACCGGCCACGGCGAGCGTCCCGGTGCGGGCCGCCGCGTAGTTGGTCGTGGTGGTGAACTTCGTGGTGAGCGCCTTGAACCAGATCAGCGACGCCTTGTCGCGGCCGATGCCGGTCACCGGCAGACCGTCCGAGGTGGGCGAGTCGTAGGAGACGCCGTTGATGACCTTGGCGCCGCTGCCCTCGCTCAGCAGGTAGTAGAAGTGGTTGGCGACACCCGACGAGTAGTGCACGTCGACGTTGCCTATCCCGGAGTACCAGGAGTCCTTGGACGCGCCGTCCTTGGAGGGCTTGTCCATGTAGCGCAGCGGCGAGCCGTCGCCGTTGATGTCGATCTTCTCGCCGACGAGGTAGTCGCCCTTGTCCTGGGCGTTGTTGGCGTTGAACTCGACCGCGGCGGCGAAGATGTCGGAGGTGGCCTCGTTCAGGCCGCCGGACTCGCCGCTGTAGGTCATGTTGCCGGTCGCGGACGTCACGCCGTGCGTCATCTCGTGGGCCGCCACGTCGATGGACGTCAGCGGCTTGGAGTTGCCCGAGCCGTCGCCGTACGTCATGCAGAAGCAGGTGTCCTGCCAGAACGCGTTGACGTAGTTGTTGCCGTAGTGGACCCGGGAGTACGCGCCGACGCCGTCGCCGCGGATGCCGGAGCGGCCGTGCACGTTCTTGTAGTAGTCCCAGGTGAGCTGGGCCCCGTAGGCGGCGTCGGCGCCCGCGGTCTCCGCGTTGGAGGCCTGGCCGTTGCCCCAGACGTCGTCGGGCCCGGAGAAGAGGGTGCCCGTGCCGGACGTGCCGCGGTTCAGGTTGTACGTCTTGTGGTTGCCGCGGCCGGTGTCGGTCAGGGTGTAGTTCGACCCCGACTGCGCCGAGCCCACGGTGACCGTGCCGCTGTACTGCGTGTTGCCCGTGCCGTTCTCGATGCCCTGCCACTGGAAGAGCTTCTTGCCGGTGGCGGCGTCCGTGATGACGTGCAGCTCGTTCGGCGTGCCGTCGTGCTGGAGCCCGCCGACCACCGTCTCGTACGCGAGGACCGGCGCGCCCTTGGCCATCCAGACGACCTTGCGCGGCGCGCGGTCCGCGTCGGTCTTCTTGGAGCCCGCGGCCTTCGCGGCGCCCAGCGCCTGCTTCTCCGCCGCCGAAGCCTTGATCCCGGCACTCGTGTCGACGCCCTTGAGCTGCGCCTTCGCGGCCTTGGTGACGCCCTCGGTCCGGCCGGACTTCGCGGTGTCCACCACCATGTCGCCGCCGAGGACGGGCAGGCCGTCGTAGGTGCGCTCGTAGCGGGTGTGGACGGTGCCGTCACGGTCCTTGGTGACGTCGCGGACGACCAGCTTCTCCTTGGCGCCGAGCTTGAGCTCGTCGGCCGTCTCCGCCTTGGTGGCGTTGGCGTCGCGGATCAGCTCCGCGCGCTGGGCGGGGGTGAGCTTGGCGGCCAGGGCGCCGGGGTCGACCTTGCCGAGCTTCTGGGCCGCCGCGGGGGCGGCCTTGGGCGACGGGTCGGCCGAGGCGGGACCCGCCTGGACGGCCACGGCGAGGAGCGCGGCGACTGCGGAGAGGGCGCCGACGGCGGTCGCGCGGGTGCGGACCGAACGGCTGTTGTGGGAGGTGGGTCTGTGGGAGGTGCTTCTCAACACGGACTCCTTCTGCGCGGCCGCGGGGATGCGCGGCCAGAGCTACCGGGCGGTTGGGTCGCCGTCCGGGCAGAGCAAGGCGGAACGCAGAACTGGGCGGTGCGTAAGGGGCGTTGCGTGTGCGGTGCGTGTGTGGTGCGTGAAGAGAAACCGTCGCGTTGTTGAAAGTCGTGCGGCGGTCGAGGGGAAGAGTGGCACCAGAGCCGCGCGTCTGTCAGGAGCGCATCAAGAGTTGGCCGGAATCAGTCCGTTGGCCGGTGGGGCACGTTCGGAATGCGGAGTAAAGCGGGAGCCTGTCCCGGGAACGGCGGATGGCCGGTGTTCGAGAGCCGGGGCTGGCGCTCGCGCCGCACGGCCGTGGCTTTAAATCGCCGCTCCACGGCGGCGAAACTCCGCCCATGGCCTCCGGCCGGGACTGGCACGGGGGCCGCCTGGTACGGCGTCTGTCGAGTGCCGGGGGCTGCCCGGTACGGCGTCTGTCGAGTGCCGGGGGCTGCCCGGTACGGCGTCTGTCGAGCGCTGGGGCCCGCCCGGTATGCCGTCCGTCGAACACCGGGGGCCGCCCAGAGCGCCGTCCGTCGAGCGCCAGGGCCTGCCCGTTACGCCGTCCGTCGAGCTCCGGGGCCCGGCCGGTATGCGGTCTGTCGAACACCGGGGGCCGCCCAGAGCGCCGTCCGTCGAGCACCGGGGGCTGCCCGGTACGGCGTCTATCGAGCGCTGGGGCCCGCCCGATACGCCGTCCGTCGAGCACCGAGASCACCGAGCTGACCACCGTCGCGATGCGCCGCCTCGACCCCGGTGTGCGGGGCTCGGTGCTCTCGGTGCTCGACCGGCTCGGCATCCGTGTCCTGCCGAACACGGCGGGCTGTTTCACCGCCGKGGAGGGCGGKGCACGGATGCCGAGCCGGTCGAGCACCGAGAGCACCGAGCCCCGCACACCGGGGTCGAGGCGGCGCATCGCGACGGTGGTCAGCTCGGTGCCGGAGGCGACG
>NZ_JASKYR010000080.1:0-16125 GCF_041028215.1 Streptomyces flavofungini | reverse complement strand
CCCCGTCGCCGACGGCTACAGCGGTCTGCCGTGGACGCTCCGGGATCTGCCGTGCCACGACTTCGAGGCGGGCGACAACGACCTCGAGAGCGA
Organism: Streptomyces flavofungini; assembly: GCF_041028215.1. Classification (GTDB taxonomy): domain Bacteria; phylum Actinomycetota; class Actinomycetes; order Streptomycetales; family Streptomycetaceae; genus Streptomyces; species Streptomyces flavofungini_B. The sequence goes on along the minus strand of NZ_JASKYR010000080.1, from coordinate 16,032 downwards.
CATCCCGCGGCTGCGCGCGGGCGGGGTGGGCGCGCAGTTCTGGTCGGTGCACGTCCCCGACGGGCTGAAAGGCGACCGTAGCGTCGCGATGACCCTGGAGCAGATCGACTTCGTCCAGCGCGTCGTCCGCGCCCACCCCGAGGACCTCCGGATCGCCCGTGACGCCTCCGAGGCCGCCGACGCGCGCAGCTGCGGGCGCATCGCGACGCTGATCGGCCCGGCCCGCGGCGCCGCGCTCGGCGACTCCCTCGGCACACTGCGCGCGCTGCGCACCCTCGGCCTGTGCGCGGTGACCCTCTCCGGCACGTCGTGGGCGGGCGCGAACGGTCTCACCGCCTTCGGCGAGGAGGTCGTACGGGAGCTGAACCGGCTCGGGGTCCTCGCGGACCTCTCCGGCGCCTCCGAGGCGACGACGCGGCGCGTCCTCGCGGTCTCCAAGGCACCGGCGATCTTCACCAGGTCCGGCGCCCGCGCGGTGCGCGAGCACCCGGCGAACCTCTCCGACGAGCTGCTCGCCGCGGTGGGTGCCGCCAAGGGGCTGTGCCTGGTGCCGCTGGCGGTCGAGCAGACGGGCGGCTCGGTGGCCGACGTCGCGGACCATCTCGACCAGGTGCGCCGCATCGCGGGACCCGAGTGCGTCGGTCTCTCCGGTACGTACGACACCCCCTACCCGCACCCGGAGGGCCTCGGCGACACCGCCGGATATCCGCGGCTGATCGCCGAACTGCTGGAGCGCGGCTGGCCCGAGGCCGATATCGCGCTGCTGACCTGGGGCAACATGCAACGCGCCCTGCGCGGCGCGGACTTCACCGCGCGGGCCACGCGGCTGCGCAGGGCGGCGTCCACGGCGCGCAGGGAGCGCCTGGACGGCTGACGCCGCCCGCTGCGGTCAGCAGGCGCAGAGGCAGAACGGGTGCCCGGCCGGATCGGCGTAGACCCGCCAGGAGCGGGTGCGGTCGTCGGCGTCGAGGACCGTGGCACCGAGCTTCAGTACCTCCCGCTCCGCGGCGTCCAGGTCGTCGACCGTGAGGTCCAGGTGGAACTGCTGGGCGCCGTCGGGGCCCGGCCAGGACGGCCTTGCGTACCCGGGGGACTCCTGGAAGGCCAGGGGTGCCCCGGGCTGCCCCGCCAGCTCGTACCAGTAGTCGGCGGCCCGGTTGGGGGTGCCGCCGACGACCGCCGCGTAGAACTCCGCGAGGGCGCGGGGGTCGGGACAGTCGAGGACGACGGTGCCGAGCCTGGCGATCGCCATGATTCCTCCAGGGGAAGCGTGCGTGCGGGGCATGGTCAGCTCACCGGCCATTACCGCTTGAGCGGCATCAACCAGTAACCGTTACTCAATAGTCCCCCCTAAGCGGTAACGTCGCAACCATGAATGCCAGAACACCCGCTCCCGGTGGGCTCGCGCTGATCCAGGCCCTGGTCAACACGTTGGACGTGGAGTCGGGCGCGGACGCGCTCGGCACGGCGGCGGGGCGGGACGCCTTCGGTCTGGCGCCCGGTGACGTGGCGGCGGCGCGGGAGCTGCGGGAGTCGCTGCGGGCGGCCTGCCTCGCGCACGCCGGACACCCGCCGCATGCTCCCGTACGCGGGCTGACCGGGCTGCTCGCGGCGGGGCCGCTCGTGGTGCGGGTAGAGGAGAGGACGGGCGCCGCGTCGCTCGCCCCCGCCGACGCGGCCACCCTCACCGCACGGGTGGCGGCGGCCATCGCCGAGGCCGTCGCGGAGGGCACCTGGCAGCGCCTGAAGGCCTGCGAGGCGACGGACTGCCTGTGGGCCTACTACGACCGCAGCCCGGCGGGCCGCGGCCGCTGGTGCGACATGGCGGTGTGCGGCGCCCGCGCGAAGATGCGGGCCTACCGGGCGCGCAAGGCCGCGCCGGGCGACCCGGAACGGACCGGCTGAGGCCTCTAGGCCGTGGGCCTGCCCATCGCGCGGTAGGTCCAGCCCGCGGCGCGCCAGACCTCGGGGTCGAGGGCGTTGCGGCCGTCCAGGATCACCGGGGTCGTCGCCACCGAGGCCAGCTCCGCCGGGTCGAGCTCGCGGAACTCGCGCCACTCCGTGAGGTGCAGGACGACGTCCGCGCCGCGGACCGCGTCCATCGCCGTGTCCGCGTAGCCGAGGGTGGGGAAGAGCCGGCGGGCGTTGACCATGCCCTTGGGGTCGTACACCGTGACCTGGCCGCCCTGGAGGTGGATCTGCCCCGCGACGTTCAGCGCCGGGGAGTCGCGGACGTCGTCGGAGTCCGGCTTGAAGGTAGCGCCGAGCACCGCGACCCGCTTGCCGAGGAAGGGACCGCCGCCGAGCGCCTCGCGGGCCATCTCGACCATCTGGCCGCGCCGCCGCATGTTGATGGAGTCGATCTCGCGCAGGAACGTCAGCGCCTGGTCCGCGCCCAGTTCACCGGCGCGCGCCATGAACGCCCGGATGTCCTTGGGCAGACAGCCGCCGCCGAATCCGATCCCGGCCCGCAGGAACTTCTTCCCGATGCGGTCGTCGTGTCCGAGCGCCTCGGCGAGCTTCACCACGTCGCCGCCCGCCGCCTCGCAGACCTCGGCCATGGCGTTGATGAAGGAGATCTTCGTGGCGAGGAAGGAATTGGCGGAGGTCTTCACCAGCTCGGAGGTCGGGAAGTCCGTGACGACGAAGGGCGAGCCCTCGGCGACCGGCGTCGCGTACACCTCGCGCAGCAGCTTCTCCGCGCGCTCGCTGCGCACGCCGACCACGATGCGGTCGGGGTGCAGCGTGTCCTTGACGGCGAAGCCCTCCCGCAGGAACTCCGGGTTCCAGGCCAGCTCGACCTGGTCACCGGCCGGGGCCAGCTCCACCAGGCGCGCCGCGAGCCGGTCCGCGCTGCCCACCGGCACGGTGGACTTGCCGACGACGAGGGCGGGCCTGGTCAGGTGCTTGGCGAGGGACTCCAGGGCGCTGTCCACGTACGACATGTCGCAGGCGTACTCGCCGTGCTTCTGCGGGGTGTTCACGCAGATGAAGTGGACGTCACCGAAGTCCGCGGCCTCCGCGGGGTCCAGCGTGAAGCGCAGCCGTCCGCTGGCGCCCTCGATCCCGGCGACATGCTTCCGCAGCAGCTCCTCAAGGCCCGGCTCGTACATCGGGACCTCGCCCCGCTGGAGCATCTCGATCTTGTCCGGCACGACGTCGAGGCCGAGCACCTCGAAGCCCAGCTCCGCCATGGCCGCGGCGTGCGTGGCGCCGAGATAGCCGGTGCCGATCACAGTGATCTTGAGGGCCATGCGGTGCTCCAGAGGTGTGCGGGCTGCGGTGCGCGACCGAGCATAGCCGCGCGTGCCCCGGGGCCTCACCGGGCGTGTTTCCCGGGGCTTCACCGGGCATGTTCCGGGCTGTCGCCAAGCTCACGTATCCGTCGCGCGGGCGCACCACTAAAATTCGGGTTACTTAACGGTAATTAGCATCCTTGGAGCGTGAGAGACCTTGGCCGGATCGGCTGATTTCGACCTGTACCGCCCGTCCGAGGAGCACGACATGCTCCGTGACGCGATCCGCTCGCTGGCCGAGGCGAAGATCGCGCCGTTCGCCGCCGCGGTGGACGAGGAGGCCCGCTTCCCGCAGGAGGCCCTCGACGCGCTGGTCGCCAACGACCTGCACGCCGTGCACGTCCCGGAGAGCTACGGCGGCGCGGGCGCCGACGCGCTGGCCACCGTCATCGTGATCGAGGAAGTCGCGCGCGCCTGCGCGTCCTCCTCGCTGATCCCCGCGGTGAACAAGCTCGGCTCGCTGCCGGTGATCCTCTCCGGTTCCGAGGAGCTGAAGAAGAAGTACATGACGCCGCTCGCCAAGGGCGAGGGCATGTTCTCCTACTGCCTGTCCGAGCCCGACGCCGGTTCCGACGCCGCGGGCATGAAGACCAGGGCCGTGCGCGACGGCGACTTCTGGGTCCTCAACGGCGTGAAGCGCTGGATCACCAACGCGGGCGTCTCGGAGTACTACACGGTCATGGCCGTCACCGACCCGGAGAAGCGCTCCAAGGGCATCAGCGCCTTCGTCGTCGAGAAGGGCGACGAGGGCGTCTCCTTCGGCGCCCCGGAGAAGAAGCTCGGCATCAAGGGCTCCCCCACCCGCGAGGTCTACCTCGACAACGTCCGCATCCCCGCCGACCGCATGATCGGCGAGGAGGGCACGGGCTTCGCGACCGCCATGAAGACCCTGGACCACACCCGCATCACCATCGCCGCGCAGGCGCTCGGCATCGCCCAGGGCGCCCTGGACTACGCCAAGGGCTACGTCCAGGAGCGCAAGCAGTTCGGCAAGCCGATCGCCGACTTCCAGGGCATCCAGTTCATGCTCGCCGACATGGCGATGAAGATCGAGGCGGCGCGGCAGCTCACCTACGCGGCGGCGGCCAAGTCCGAGCGCGGCGACAAGGACCTCACCTTCCAGGGTGCGGCCGCCAAGTGCTTCGCCTCCGACGTGGCCATGGAGGTCACCACGGACGCCGTGCAGCTCCTCGGCGGGTACGGGTACACCCGTGACTACCCCGTCGAGCGGATGATGCGCGACGCGAAGATCACCCAGATCTACGAGGGCACCAACCAGGTCCAGCGCATCGTGATGGCGCGCAACCTGCCGTAGCGGCACGCGAGTCGACGCACCGATGGGGTGCCACCCGGCCGGGTGGCACCCCATCGGTGCGAGCGGGGACGGCTAGCCGTCCAGTTGCTCCAGCGTCGCGATCGACGGGCCCCGTCGGGAGCTGATGTCCCGGGAGACGTCCTCGGCCGCGCTCAGCACCCGTACCGCGTTCTCCCACGTCAGCTTCGCGAGGTCGGACTTGGACCAGCCGCGGTCGATCAGCTCCGCGATCAGGTTCGGGTAGCCCGCCACGTCGTCGAGACCGTCCGGCGTGAAGGCCGTGCCGTCGTAGTCGCCGCCGATGCCGATGTGGTCGACGCCAGCGACCTCGCGCATGTGGTCGAGGTGGTCGGCGACCGTCGACGCGGTGGCGACCGGACGCGGGTTCGTCGCCTCGAAGGCCTCGTGGATTCTCATCGCCTCGGGCGTGGTGTCGAGGTGGTGGAAGCCGTTGGCCCGCATGTTCTCGTCGGCGGCCTGCGTCCAGTCGACCGCCGCCTGGAGGACGAACTTCGGTACGAAGGTCGCCATCGCCACGCCGCCGTTGGCGGGCAGCCGCTCCAGGACGTCGTCCGGGATGTTGCGCGGATGGTCGCAGACCGCGCGCGAGGACGAGTGGGAGAAGATCACCGGGGCCACCGAGGTGTCCAGGGCCGCCCGCATCGTCGTCGCCGCCACGTGCGAGAGGTCCACGAGCATGCCGACGCGGTTCATCTCGCGGACGACCTCGTGGCCGAACGGCGAGAGACCGCCGACACCGGGCTCGTCCGTCGCCGAGTCCGCCCAGGCGATGTTGTCGTTGTGCGTGAGCGTCATGTACCGCACGCCGAGCGTGTGCAGCGCCCGCAGGGTGGCCAGGGAGTTGTTGATGGAGTGGCCGCCCTCGGCGCCCATCAGGGAGGCGACGCGCCCCTCCGAGCGGGCCTTCTCCATGTCCGCGGCGGTCAGCGCGCGGGCCAGGTCGGCGGGGTGGCGGACGAGGAGCCGCTCGACGCAGTCGATCTGCTCCAGGGTGGCGCTCACCGCCGCGTCACCGGCCAGGTCGGTGCGTACGTACACCGACCAGAACTGCGCGCCGACGCCGCCCGCGCGCAGCCGGGCGATGTCCGTGTGCAGGGCGCCCGTCTGGTCGGCGGCGATGTCGAGGCGGTCGATGTCGTAGCCCGCCTTCTCGCGCAGCGCCCACGGCAGGTCGTTGTGGCCGTCGGCCACCGGGAAGTCGGCGAGGAGCGCGCGTGCTTCGTCGAGGGACGTCATGCGATCACTGTCCCGCACCGGAGCGCGAGCCGAAGCCGAACCCGGAACCCGCGCCCTCGACCTTGGACCGCAGCCGCTTGCCCTTCTCGGTGGCCTGGTCGTTCAGCTCCTGCTGGAACTCCCGCATACGGCCGAGGAGTTCGGCGTCGTGCGCGGCGAGCATACGGGCCGCGAGGAGCCCCGCGTTGCGCGCGCCGCCGACCGAGACGGTCGCGACCGGGACACCGGCGGGCATCTGCACGATGGACAGGAGGCTGTCCATGCCGTCCAGGTACTTCAGCGGGACCGGCACGCCGATCACCGGCAGCGGGGTCACCGAGGCGAGCATGCCGGGCAGGTGGGCGGCGCCGCCCGCGCCCGCGATGATCGCCTTCAGGCCGCGGTCGGCCGCCCGCTCGCCGTACGCGATCATCTCGTGCGGCATGCGGTGCGCGGAGACGACGTCGACCTCGTAGGGCACCTCGAACTCGTCCAGGGCCTTGGCGGCGGCCTCCATGACGGGCCAGTCCGAGTCGGACCCCATGACGATGCCAATAACGGGGGAGGTCATTCGGTGATCGTTCCTCTGAGGTAGCCGGCTGCGTGACGGGCGCGGTCGAGAACCTCGTCCAGGTCGTCGCCGTAGGTGTTGACGTGTCCGACCTTGCGGCCGGGCTTCACGTCCTTGCCGTACATGTGGATCTTGAGCTGCGGGTCGCGGGCCATGCAGTGCAGGTACGCGGAGTACATGTCGGGGTAGTCACCGCCGAGCACGTTGGCCATCACGGTCCACTTGGCGCGCGGGCGCGGGTCGCCGAGCGGCAGGTCGAGCACGGCCCGCACGTGGTTGGCGAACTGCGAGGTGATCGCGCCGTCCTGCGTCCAGTGGCCGGAGTTGTGCGGGCGCATCGCCAGTTCGTTGACGAGGATGCCGGGCTTCCCGTCGGGTCCGAGCGTCTCGAAGAGCTCGACCGCGAGGTGGCCGACCACGCCGAGCTCCTTGGCGATCCGCAGCGCCAGCTCCTGCGCCTGGCCCGCGAGGTCTTCGCCGAGGCCGGGTGCCGGTGCGATCACCGTGTCGCACACGCCGTCGACCTGCTGGGACTCGACCACGGGGTAGGCGACGGCCTGGCCGTGCGGGGAGCGCACGACGTTCGCCGCGAGCTCGCGGGTGAAGTCGACCTTCTCCTCCGCGAGCACCGGGACCCCGGCCCGGAAGGGCTCGGCGGCGTCCTCGACGGACCGGACGAACCACACCCCCTTGCCGTCGTATCCGCCGCGCACCGTCTTGAGGATCACGGGGAAGCCGTCGCCGCCGTCCGTGGCGCCCTCGGCCGCGAAGGCGGCCACGTCGGCCGGGTCCTCCACGATCCGGTGGCGCGGGCACGGCACGCCGATCGCCGTGAGCTTCTCGCGCATCACGCCCTTGTCCTGGGCGTGCACCAACGCGTCGGGCCCCGGACGGACGGGGATGCCGTCCGCCTCCAGGGCCCGTAGGTGCTCGGTGGGTACGTGTTCGTGATCGAAGGTGATCACATCGCAGCCCCGCGCGAACGCGCGCAGCGTGTCCAGGTCGCGGTAGTCGCCGATGACGACTTCGCCGACCACCTGCGCCGCGGAATCCTGCGGGGTGTCACTGAGGAGCTTGAATTTCAGGCCGAGGGGGATGCCCGCCTCGTGGGTCATGCGGGCGAGCTGACCGCCGCCGACCATGCCGACTACCGGGAACGTCACACCCCCAGGGTATCGGCCGGTATCAGCCACCCCGCGCGCCGGGATCGGGCGCTGGTTAGCATGGCTGGGTCGACACGACCGAAACACCAATCCGTCGGCGCGTACGAGACCGGCACGAAAACGTGCGGTACGACCGACGGGGGCTGGGGCGACGACCATGACGGACCGGGGCATACTGCGGCAGCGCTTCGACCGGCTCGCGCGCGAGGTCGCCAAGTTCGGGGCCGTGGGGGCCGTCGGGACACTGGTCAATTTCGGCGTCTTCAACCTCGTGCGGCACGTCACCGACCTGCACGTGGTCCGCGCGAGCGTGATCGCCACGGTTGTCGCGATCGTCTTCAACTACGTGGGGTTCCGCTACTTCACGTACAGGGACCGCGACAAGACCGGACGGACCAAGGAACTGACGCTGTTCCTGCTGTTCAGCGCGGTCGGCCTGGTCATCGAGAACGGCGTGCTCTACGCGGCGACCTACTGGTTCGGCTGGGACGGCAGGCTCCAGGCCAACTTCTTCAAGTTCCTCGGCATGGGCATCGCGACCCTCTTCCGCTTCTGGTCCTACCGCACCTGGGTCTTCAAGGCGCTGCCCGCCCGCGAGGCCGTCGCCCATGCGGAATCGTTCCTGGAGGAGCAGCGGGACGAGCGCCCGGCCGCGCGCCGCGCGAGCTGAGCCCCGCTGCCGCCCGCCGCTGCCGCTGCCGCTGCCGCTGCCGCTGCCGCTGCCGCTGCCGGGTGGCTTACCTGACCGTCTCGGTGGCCGCCGCCTCCTCCCTCGACATCGGCGTACGCGACAGGAAGAGCCCGAAGACCGGCGGCTTCGTCTGGAGCATCTCCAGGCGGCCGCCGTCCGCCTCCGCGAGGTCCCTGGCCACCGCCAGGCCGATGCCCGTCGAGTTGCGGCCGCTGATGGTCCGCTCGAAGATCCGCGCGCCGAGGTCGTGCGGCACTCCGGGACCCTCGTCCGTGACCTCGATGACCGCCTGGTTGCCGGTGACCCGGGTGCGCAGGGCGACGGTGCCGCCGCCGTGCATGAGGGAGTTCTCGATCAGCGCCGCCAGGACCTGGGCGACCGCGCCCGGGGTGCCCACGGCCTCCAGGTGCCGCTTGCCCGAGCTGACGATGGCGCGGCCCGCGCTGCGGTAGGCGGGGCGCCACTCCTCCAGCTGCTGCTTGATCACCTCGTCCAGGTCGAAGGCGACGGCGGAGCCGGTACGGGGGTCACGGCTGTTGGTGAGCAGCCGCTCCACTACGTCGGTGAGCCGCTCCACCTGGGCCAGCGCGATCGTCGCCTCCTCCTTGACCGTGTTGAGGTCGTCGGTGACCGTGATCTCCTCCAGGCGCATGGACAGCGCGGTCAGCGGCGTACGGAGCTGGTGGGAGGCGTCGGCGGCGAGGCGCCGCTCGGCGGTCAGCATGCGGCCGATCCGGTCGGCGGAGGAGTCGAGGACATCGGCGACGCGGTCCAGCTCCGGCACTCCGTAGCGCTTGTGGCGTGGGCGGGAGTCGCCGGAGCCGAGGCGCTCGGCGGTCTCGGCGAGGTCTGTCAGGGGGGAGGCGAGGCGGTTGGCCTGCCGCACGGCGAGCAGCACCGCCGCGATGATGGCGAGCAGCGCCACCGCGGCGATGATCAGCAGCGTGCGGCCGACCTCGCGGGTGATGGCGGCGCGGGGCTCCTGGACGGTGACCTTCTCGCCCTGCTCGCCGGGGGCGCTCGAACTGATCACGTCGCCCTTGGGGCGGCTGCCGATCTCGACGGGCTCACGGCCGGGGATGTCGATGCGGGCGTAGCGTTCGGTGGCGATCTGGTCGCGGAGGATCGCGGCGGTGATGCGCTCATCGCTGATGAGGCGGCTGTCCACGATTCCGGCCAGCCTGAGCGCCTCGGAGTCGACGCGCTCCTGGGCACTGCTGCTGATCGTGCGGGTCTCCACGATGACCAGGCTTACGCCGAAGACCGCGATCACTACGAGGACGACGGCGAGGGTGCTGTTGATCAATCGGCGGCGCATAGGTCTCAGTGTCCCGGATGACGCCCCCGACGGGGCCTCGCCGGGGGCGGTTGCGGTCCGTCCCACGTTGCTCGCACACGTCCGAGCCCCGCAGACGCGTCTGCCGAAGCCGCGCCATGGGCGAGTGCGGGCCGCCCCGAGTTGCTCGCGCAGTTCCCCGCGCCCCTGAAGGGGCGCCACACGCAACCCCCTAAGGGGCGCGGGGAACTGCGCGACCGGCCCGGACGCGCCTGGGGCGGCCGACGGCGCGAGCCCCCGCAGACGCGTCTGCCGAAGCCTCGCCATGGGCGGGTGCGGGCCGTCCCCGCTTGCTCGCGCCGTTCCCCGCGCCCCTGAAGGGGCGCCACACGCAACCCCCTAAGGGGCGCGGGGAACTGCGCGACCGGCCCAGACGCGCCCGCGGAGGCCAAGAGCCAAAGCCCCGCAGACGCGTCTGCCGAAGCCGCACCATGGGCGAGTGCGCGCCGCCCCACGTTGCTCGCGCCGTTCCCCGCGCCCCCGAAGGGGCGCCACACGCAACCCCCTAAGGGGCGCGGGGAACTGCGCGACCGGCCCGGACGCGCCCGCGGAGGCCAAGAGCCAAGGCCCCGCAGACGCGTCTGCCGGGGGCCCGCCGCAGGCGGGTGTGGGCCGTTTCGGCTGAGGTCAGCTCTTCTCGAAGCGGAAGCCGACGCCCCGTACCGTCGCGATGTACCGAGGGTTCGCCGCGTCGTCGCCCAGCTTCTTGCGGAGCCAGGAGATGTGCATGTCCAGGGTCTTCGTGGAGGACCACCACGTCGTGTCCCAGACCTCGCGCATGAGCTGGTCCCGGGTGACCACCCGCCCCGCGTCCCGCACCAGGACGCGGAGGAGGTCGAACTCCTTGGCGGTGAGCTGGAGTTCGTCGTCGCCCATCCAGGCGCGGTGCGACTCGACGTCGATGCGCACGCCGTGCGTCGCGGGCGCCTCCTTCGGCTCACTGGCGCCGCGCCGCAGCAGCGCCCGGACCCGGGCGAGCAGTTCGGCGAGCCGGAAGGGCTTGGTCACATAGTCGTCGGCGCCCGCGTCGAGGCCGACGACGGTGTCCACCTCGTCGGCGCGCGCGGTCAGGATCAGGACCGGCACGGTGAGCCCGTCGGCGCGCAGGCGGCGGGCGACCTCCAGGCCGTCCATGCCGGGCAGCCCGAGGTCCAATACGACCAGATCGACACTCCCCTGCAACCCGGCGTCGAGGGCGGTCGGGCCGTCCTCACGCACTTCGACCTCGTAACCCTCCCTGCGCAGGGCGCGGGCCAGCGGCTCCGAGATGGACGCGTCGTCCTCGGCGAGCAGTACACGGGTCATGGGGTGATGGTAGTCCGGAGTGGACAACGGTCGTGCGGTGATCGCACAGTGGGGATCGGACCCTGTGGCCATGGGGCGCGAATCTGAGAAACACCTTTGAATGTGGGTGGAGGGTTGCGCCGAAACCTGTGATCCATCTCTCAAGTCCTTCCATATCCACCCCTGGCGTGTCGTATGGTGACCCAACGCCTGATGCACTACTCAAGGACCTTTGGCCCACTGTGCGGCCTTGGGTCCTTTTGTGTGCGGGCCGGTTCTCTCCGAACCGGCCTCGAAAGGAATGACCTGTGGTCGGGCCCTGCGCGTGACGAAGCGCCAGGGTGTGGATCCCGGAGTCCGTCCATTCCCTCCCCCGTAAGCGGGGGCGAACTCTCCCCCGGGCGTGGGGACGGGGTGTGCGGAACCGGTGCCGACCGCCCCCCACCGGGCGCGCTCACGCTCTGTCGCGCGTCCCGAACCCACGAGGATCGACCCATGGCGTCCAGCCTGACGAAGGACTCCGCCAGCACCCCTGGCTCCGAGAAGACCTTCTTCGGCCACCCCCGCGGACTGGCCACACTCTTCATGACCGAGATGTGGGAGCGCTACAGCTTCTACGGCATGAAGGCACTTCTCCCGCTGTACCTGATCGCCCCCGGCGGCATGAACATGAGTGCCACCACCGCGACGGCGATCTACTCCGTCTACATGTCGATGGTCTACCTGCTCGCCATGCCGGGCGGCTGGATGGCGGACCGCTTCTGGGGCCCCCGCAAGACGGTCATCATCGGCGCCTCCGTGGTCATCCTCGGCCACATCACGCTCGCGCTGCCGAGCTCGGCGTCCTTCTTCGCCGGTCTCGCGCTCGTCGCGCTCGGTTCCGGCCTTCTGAAGGCCAACATCTCCGTGATGGTCGGCCACCTCTACAAGGGCCCGCAGGACCCGCGCCGTGACGGTGGCTTCACGCTCTTCTACATCGGCATCAACCTCGGTGCCTTCCTCGCCCCGCTGTCCATCGGCACCGTCGGCGAGAACGTCAACTGGCACTTCGGCTTCGCGCTCGCCGCGGTCGGCATGGCCCTGGGTCTCGCCCAGTTCCTGCTCGGCTCGCGCCACCTGAGCGAGCAGAGCAGCGTGATCTCCCAGCCCGCCACCGACGAGCAGCGCCGCTCCGCCCTGCGCACCGGCCTGATCTGGCTGATCGTCGCCGCCGCGCTCTACACGCTGATGGGCGTCACCGGGAACTTCGCCGACTGGGCGCTGATGCCGCTGATCATCGCCGGTCTCGTCATCCCCGTCGCCGTCCTGGCCCGGATGAAGCGCGACAAGGAGCTCAGCACCCTCGAACAGTCGAAGCTGTCGGGCTACATCTGGTTCTTCGTGGTCGCCGCCGTCTTCTGGATGATCTACGACCAGAACGGCTCCACCCTGTCGATCTTCGGCAAGGGCTCGACGACGAACAACCTGCTCGGGTTCGACTTCCCGACCTCGTGGTACCAGTCGCTGAACCCGATCTTCATCATGGCGCTCGCCCCCGTGGTCGCCTCCGCCTGGCTGTGGCTGAACAAGCGGGGCAAGGAGCCGAGCACGGCCGTCAAGTTCGCCTCCAGCCTCACGCTGATCGGCATCTCCTTCGCCGTCTTCCTCATCCCGCTGATCGACACCGCCAACAACGGCGGCAAGGTCAGCCCGATGTGGCTGGTCGCGATCTACTTCATCCAGACCGTCGGCGAGCTCTGTCTCTCCCCGGTCGGCCTCTCGCTCACCACGAAGATGGCTCCGGAGAAGTACAGCGCCCAGATGATGGGTGTCTGGTTCCTCGCGGTCACCGCGGGCGACTCGATCACCGGCCTGCTGACGTCCCCGCAGCTCAACGTCGACCTCAACAACAGCGGCGCGGTCGCCGTCGAGGCGATCATCGCGGTCATCGCGGGCTTCGGCATCTGGACCTCCCGCAAGAAGGTCAAGGCGCTGATGGGCTCGGTCAACTGACCCAGCCCACCGCCGAGGACATACGGGGAGAGGGCCGCCGCACCTGAGGCCAGCTCGGCCGCGGAGCCCGGCGCCTCCGCGGCGGCCCTCTCCCCGTATGCGCCAGAAGGTCCATTCGTACGAACATCAGCCCGCCCGCTCACCCTCGGCGGTGACCCGGGGGCGTTTCCACGCCGACAGCCGCCGTCCGCCGTGCAACATCTGGCCCATGCGCCGCACCTTGTCCGTCGTCGCCCTCTGTGGGGCCCTGCTGTCCTCCAGCGTCACCGCCGACGCTGCCGCCTCCGGGCCCGCCCCCGGACCGCCGTCCGGGCGCGTCTTCTCGTACGGGCCGCACGCCCGCCAGAACATCACCGTGTACGGGGGCAAGCCCGGCAAGCGCCCCGCCCTGGTGATCCTGCACGGCGGCTCATGGCGCCGGGACACCGACTGGAGCGGCTGGGCGCGGTGGTTCGCCGCCCGGGGCTTCACCGTCTACGACACCGACTACCGGCTGACCTCCGACGCGGTCTGGCCCGCCCAGCGCGACGACGTCCTCGCCGCGCTGCGATGGGTGCGCGGCAGGGAGGGCGGTGCCCGGCCCCTGGTGCTCGGTTCCTCGGCGGGCGGTCATCTGGCCGCGCAGGCGGCCACGTACACGTCCGGCGGGTCGCGGGTGCGCGCGGTCGCCGCGCTCTCTCCCGTGGCCTCGCCGTACCGCGCGTGGACGGACGGCGGCGCCGCGGGCGCCTCCGCCGACCGGCGGGCCCTGCGCGGGGCCGCCGAGCGCCTCGCGGGCTGTCGGCCCGACAGGGGCGACCAGCGCTGCTGGGGCCGCTGGACGGACCTCGCGGCGGCCTCCCACGCGTCGCGGGGCGACGCGCCGCTGCTCCTCGTCCACTCCGCGCGGGACTTCGTCCCCCGGAGTCATTCCACCGCCCTGGCGGGGGCCCTGCGGAAGGCCCGGCAGCGGGATGTCGTGATCAAGACGGTGCCGGGGTCCGCCCATGGGGGGCATCTGCTCGGCGCCCCAGGGGTCGCGAAGAACGTCCTCCAGTGGCTCCGGGGGCGGGCCTAGGTTTCCTTCTTCGTCGACTGCGGGTCGTGGGGACCTGTCGCGCCGTTCCCCGCGCCCCTTACGGGGCTCCCCGGCACCGGGTCCGGGGCCGTGTCCGGGGTGAACCAGGGCAGGGCCGTTCCCGGTTCCCGTGCGGCCCTCGGCGTCCCCGCCGTCCTCGCCGTCCTCGGGGCGGGCGCGTGTCTGCCCCTGGTGCCCGCGACGAGGCGGCGGCGCCGCTTGACCGAAGCCCCGCGCTTCTTCGGCCGGAGGCGGTCCACGAGCACCATGCCGACACGGAAGACCGCCGCGGGCACCACCACGCAGAGCAGCAGCCAGAAGAGGGTCACGCCCCACGGGCGCCCCACGCCCCACGGCTGCTCGGCGAGGACCTTGCCGCCGTACCGCAGGGAGACCAGGTAGTCCCCGTGCGCGCCGCCCGCGAGCTCCACCGGCAGTTCGATCCGCGCCTTCTTGCCGGGGGCTATCGTGCCGCGCCACTGCTGTTCCTCCCACTGCGGGGCGAACACGCCGTGCGAGGTGCCGACCCGGAAGACCGGGTCTGTCACCGGGGCCGCGCCGACATTGCCGACCGTGAAGACGAGCTTGCGCTGCGGCGGGGCTCCGAACCAGGTCAGGAGCCCGCTGGAGCCTTCGAGACGGGTGCCGGTCAGGACCGGGAGACGCCCGCCCGCGGCCTCCTTCGGCAAGGGCTTCACGGGATGGCCCGCGACCTTGAACGCGGTGTCGGCCGCCGCCTTCTCGCCCGTCACGGTGGCGACGTGGACGACGCAGGGGCAGGGTTCGGGCGGTTCGGCCACCGGCAGCCTCCTGCTGAAGGTGCCGTCCTTGCCGGTGGTGACGGCGAGGCCCTCGGAGTTGGCACACGAGTTGGTGCCGCCCACGACACCCCGGCCGGGCTCGGACCGGCCGCAGATGAGCATCATCAGGAGGGCTCCGGGCCGCCACCCCGCTCCCTTGACGGTGACCGAGCCGCCCTTGCCCGCCTCGGACGTGGAGAGCCGTACGGTCGGCTTGTCGGCCGCCGAGGCGACGGGCCCCGGCAGCAGCGCGCAGCCGAGGCCGAGCAGGGCCAGGGCGACGAGGGCGCTCAGCGCGCGGGCCTTCCGGCCCGACCTGTTCCGCTTCCCGTTCACGATGTCTCTCCCGTCCCCGCGCCCGCCATCTCCCGCTCGTCCTCGTCCTCCGGCACCGGCTCCAGTGGTTCCGGGCCGCGCCGGTGTCCGCGCAGGAGGCGCACCGCCCCGGCGGCGACGGCCAGCAGACCGGCGGCCCCGCCCCCGAGCGCGGCCCACGGCACGAAGCGGGCCGAGGCCGTGGCGGTGTCACGGGCGCCACCGGACGCCGTGGCTGTCAGTCGTACGTCCGCCGCGTCGAAGGCGGGCGCGTCGGGCCAGGGCTCGGTCAGCGAGACCCGGCGGCCGGGCAGGAGTTCGACCGGCAGCGCGCGGGCCGGGCGGTCGACGAGCGTGCCGAACAGCCCGTCGGCGTGTACCGCGAGCTTCGGCGCGAGGACGGTGTTACCCCGGTTGACCAGGTCGTACGTAATGCGGCCCGCCCCTTTGTCGACCTTGACGCGCTCGACGGTGAGCGCCGCGAGGGTGGGGCCGCCGACCCATAGATGCAGCCGTATGGCCACCGTCCGGCCGCCGCCGCTCGCCATGATCGCCCCGGGGTGGTCGCCGGGTGCCGCGTCGGCGGGGACCGTCACGGTGAACGGCACGTCGGCGCGGGTGCGCGGCGGCACCCGCACGCGCCGCTCCGCGAAGCCGATCCAGGCCCCGGTGTCCTTCGGGCTGCCCTTGGCGGGCGTGACGGAGAGGGCGCCGGAGCCGGTGTCGTCCGCGTCCGCGCCCCGCAGCGTGACCGTGCGCGGCCTCGTCCCCCGGTTGGTGAGGGTCACGGTGTCCTGGAGGACCGTGCCGGGGGCGCCCTCCGCGTAGAAGTAGGGCCGCCCGTCCTTGGCCGGGCGGGTGCCTCCCCCGGCGGACGGCGCGGCGGACCAGGCCCCGGAGCCGCCGCCGTCCGCCAGGGCGGGGGCYSCSSSGGCCGCGAGCAGGGCAGCGGCGCAGAGCGCGGCCCGCGCGAGGG
>NZ_JASKYR010000008.1:0-19241 GCF_041028215.1 Streptomyces flavofungini | reverse complement strand
GGGCCGAGCGGAGCGGGGGGGGGAAAGGAAGCTCAGACCGGCCGCGGGTCCGCCACGCCATCCTTCAGGAGCTTGGCCGCCTCGTAGACGCGGGCCCCTCGGTCCTCGGTGACGTCCAGCCCGGCCAGGACACCGGGCACGGCGATTCCGGCCAGCAGGACGCGGTAGAGGGCGACCACGCGCTCGTTGAGGTCCGCCCGCCCCGACATCGCGTGCGACATCAGCTGCGTCCCGGCGAACGCCCCGACGAACACCTCGGAGAGCTCGCGGGGATCGATGTGGGGCTGAAGCTCTCCCGCCGCCTTCGCCTGTTCGAGCAGGCGCAGACTCTCCTCGGTCCAGTCCTGGAACGGCACGCTGCGATCCAGTTGGTCGTGTCCGACCCGTTCCAGGGTGAGGCGGACACCACCGCGCAGCACCGGATCCCGCACCAGGAGGTGGGCGAGCAGCAACCCCCTGTCGACGGCTTCCTGCAGTTTCAGCCGCTGCGGCGGAACGGCCGGGACCCGGGCGTTCTCGTGCAGCACCTCGCGCGCGAGCTGTTCCTTGGACGTGAAGTGAAAGTACAGCGCGCCCTTGGTGACCCCGGCCCGCCGCAGGATCTCCGACATGGTCGCGGCCTCGTACCCGTAGTCGTCGAAGAGCTGCGCTGCGGCCGTCAGGATCGCGCGTCGGGTTCGCAGCGCCCGCTCCTGTTGCACCAAGGTAGATCTCCTCTGCGGAAGACCCCCGTCTTCAACAAACAAACCGTCAAGTTCGTATGGTAACAGCCGCGCCCCCGGGGGTGACGGTGCCTGGGCGACCGCGTCGACCGGTCGGCTCACATCGCCCGGCCGTTGCGCACGCCGCCGCTGTGTTCGAGTCCGTCGGCAAAGGTGAGCCACCGCTCCCCGCAGCGCCGGGCGGCACGGGCGATGTCGGCATGCCGGTGTTCGGGCACGGCGCTCATCAGCCAACGCCACTTCTCATCGTCGAGCACGTTGCTCGACAGGAGTTGCAGAAGCGTCCTGCCCGCCTCGGAGAAGCGCAGGGAGGGATCCTTGCGCAGATTGGAGAACCGGTCCACGTCGGAGACTCCGGCGCTCTCCAGCCGGGCCCGGCCGCCGCGCTCCGCCGTGTCCGTCTCCACGCGCCCGCGCACGGTGCGCCGGTCGCGGAGGACGGCGTCCTTCGCGACCTCGCGCAGCTTCGGCGGGACGGGGTCCTTGCCGTTGCGGACGCGCAGCCGGACGTCCCGCGCGGTCGCCAGGGCGATGCCCGCCTCGTGGGCGATCTCACGCAGCGAGGCGTTCGGACGCTCGGCGATGATCTGCCCCGCGCGCTGCCGGCCGACTGCGCTGTTGACCGGACGGGTCCGGCCGTCGCGTCCGGTGCGCACGTTCAATTGGTCGCCTTGGCCGGTTGAACGCTTGCGCAGCGTGGCGACCGTGGTCGGAGCGAGCCCGGTCACCTCCGCGATGCGCCGGTCCGACCAGCCGGCGTGGCTGCCGATGATGCGCTCGGCAGCCGCTCTGCGGTCTCTGCGCGACAGCGGCATGCCGTGTTCGGCGTTGAGCTGGACGGCCAGGACGAAGGCGTCCTCGCTCGAACCCTCCACATACCGGACCTCGATGTGGTCCTCGCCGCGCTGTATGGCCGCCCGGAGACGGTGCAGGCCGTCGATGAGCCGCATGCTCGGGCGGTGGACCACCACGGGTGGCAGTGGTTTCTCCGTCTGCGCCAGCAGGTCGACGTGTTCCGCGTCCTCCCCCGCGACGCGCGGCGTGTCCGAGGTGATCAGGGCTGCGACGGGCACCAGTTCCGTCAGGGGCAGGCGCGTGGCACCAGACGCTGGTGATGCGGGCTGGGCTGCTGCCGTCAACACGTCGAGCATGAACGCCTCCTGGGGCATCTCCAGTTCCGGGGTCACGCATGACGATACCCATAAAGAAACCGACCGCCCTGTTTATACTAGCCGGGCTCCAGCGACACTGGAGCGGAACTCGTCCGCCCGCCCTTATGGCCTGGTCACGAGGCTTCTGTGACGCGGAACCCGCCCATCGGCGCACCACCCGCGGACACGCCCGGCCCGTCCCGTAAGGCCGGGTGCTGCTCGACCAGATCGCTCAACGGCGTGCGGGGGTTGGCCGCCAGCCACTGCGCGACGACGCGCAGCGGCAGCGGAAGCCCTCCGCACAGGGCCACCAGCCGCCCGGCGGCCGGACTCAGCTCCTCCTGCCGCCGTCCGCTGAGCAGCGCCAGCAGACGTGTTCCCTCCGCCGGGGTCAGCGGCCCGACGACGTCCAGGTGCGCGCCCTCGTGTGCCGCGAGCTCGCCGAGATATCGCCGGCTCGTCGCGAGAACACCGGAGGGGCCTCGCGGGATGAGCGGCCGCACCTGTTCGGCGCTGTGCGCGTCATCCAGCACCACGAGCATCCGCCGGCCTCGCAGCAGACTGTGGTAGAGGGCCGTCCGGGCTGCCCGGTCCGGCGGCACCCGTGCGCCGTCCACGCCCAGACCGCCCAGGAGCTGCTCCAGGGCATGCCCGGCGCTCACCGGACCGCGCTCCGGGTCGCCGCTGCCCAGATCGACGTACAACTGGCCGTCGGGGAAGCGGTCGATGAGGCGGTGTGCCAGCTGGAGTACGAGCGCGGTCTTGCCGACGCCCGCCGTGCCGCCGACCACGACGACGGGCGTCGCCGGACCACCGCGGGCGCTCTCGCCCCGCATGGCCTCCTCCAACCGGGCGAGTTCCTTGGTCCGGCCCACGAAGCCGGGGGCCAGGGGCGGCAGCCGGGCCGGTGCGGGCGTGCCCGGCAGCGGGCCGCTTCGGTACGCCGGGAGCGGGGCTTCGGTGCCGTCGCCGGGGGCGAGGAGTTCCGGGTGGCCGGTCAGGATACGTTCGTGGAGCGTGCGCAGGTCAACGCCGGGTTCTATGCCGAGCTCCCGGACCAGCAGGTCGCGGGTCTCCTCGTACATCCACAGCGCGTGTGCCCGACGGCCGCTGCGGTAGAGCGCGAGGATCAGCAGCCAGCGCAGCTTCTCGCGCAGCGGTTCCTCGGACACCGCCCCCGGGAGCTCGGTGACCAGTTCGGCGTGGTGGCCTGCCGCCAGCATGTCGGCGGCCCACTCCTCCACCACCGTCAGCCGGAGGTCCCGCAGCCGGTCGCGCTCCATCGCGGCGAAGGGGCCGGGGACCCCGAACAGCGCCTCGCCGTGCCAGTACGAAAGAGCCTGCCCGTACAGCCGCAGCGTGGCACTGACGTCGCCCTGTCCCCGCGATCTGCGGGCGGCCTCCAGAGTCCGGTGGAAGAGAGTGACGTCCACGTCGGCGGGGTCCACCCGCAGGCAGTACCCGCCGGACTCGGAGGTGAGCACCGCGCCGGAGGACCGTCCGGTCCGGCCGGGCTCGAGCGCTCGGCGCAGCCCGGCCACGTAGGTGTGCACACCGTTCACCGCCGTGCGCGGGACATCGCTGCCCCACACGGCGTCCACGATGTTCTCCACGCCCATGACGTCGCCCGGCCGGCTCGCCAGCAGACTGAGTACCGCCCGCTGCTTGGGCGGGCCGAGCGGCGTCTCCGCTCCGTCGCGCCAGACGCGCACCGGTCCGAGGAGCTGGATGCGCAAGACCGCTCCCGTGGTCGCCATGGATCACCACCTTCTGAGGTCCTGGTCCCCCGCTCGCGGACCGGTCGCAGGAGCCGGTCCGTGCTGACGCGGAGTGGGCGCGAGCGGGCCGGGGGCTGGTCACCCGCGGGCGCCGCCGGGAACGAGAAGCCACCGCGCGGGAGTGCACCGCCGCGGTCGTCGTGGCAGAGGCCGCCGCCGGTGCCCGGCGCCCGGCGAAGCCGGCACGGCACTGAGCCGCCCCGCGCGTGGCCGGCGGTGACCCTGCCGGTGCGTCGATGGGCTCTCCTTGCGGATGAGGTGGCCTGAGCGCATGCGAGTCCGTGCCAATCGTGGGCGCGTAGCAGAGGGCCGGGCAGCCGTGCGAGTCAATTCGCCGAGGCGTCACGAATGCGGGAGAAGACGCCAAGGGGCGCGTACCCCTTGCAGACCGCGTGCAGCGGTCCGGCGGCACGGGCCAGCCGCCGCGCCGCACATTTCAGCGAAGTGCGCACCATTAGATACACACTCACCACGGCTTCTCCAGTCCCGTCGCCGCAATCGCCGGTACGCGGGCGTTCAACTGCTCCATATCGAATGGTTGAACGGCCGCGGACGACCAGTTGAAACGCATACGGAGTTGTCAGCCTTTCCCGAACCGTGTTCCCTTCCGGGGAGACGGTGTCGGCCAACGCTCACCGGCGTCAGATCCAGCGCGAGTCCCGCGCGATGCGCAGTGCGTCAATTCGATTGCGTGCCCCCAGCTTTGTCACCATGGAAGAGAGGTAGTTGCGCACGGTGCCCTGCGAGAGATGCATCCGGGCCGCTATCTCGGGGACCGTGTCGCCCCGGGCCACATGCTCGAGCACGGAGAACTCGCGCGCGCTGAGCGGGCAGTCGCTGTTGCTCAGCGCCGCCACGGTCAGCTCCGCGTCGAAGACCCGCTCGCCCTGGTGCACGCGGTGGATGGCCTCCACGAACTGCCGTGGTGACACGCTGCGTTCCACGATTCCGGCGATGCCGGCGGCGAAGGCCTGACGCACGACCGACCGCGTCACCGCGGTGGCCAGAAGCATGCTGCGGCAGCCCAGTTGCGCGATTTTCTCGGCGATGGAGATCGCTTCGCTGTCCTCACCCTCGAAGCTGATGACCGCCACATCAGGCCGATACGTCTCGGCGGACTGCAACGCGGCATAGTTGCTTTCCACGGGGCCGACGACGCGGACTTCTTCGTGCCGGTCGAGCAGTGCGGCCAGCGCGAAGCCGGACAGATGCAGGTCATCAGAGACCAGGACATCGATTCCCATGCAAGCCCCCTGAGTAGTTCCTCGGACAACTCGTCATTGTGGGCAGCGTGACTGGGTGAACTCTGTATGCCGTCTATAGAGGCGACTGGATTTTCGCTCCAGGACGTGTGACCACACCTGCCGGGAGACCCGCGTTCGCAGTACGGGGCCGGGCCGTCCACAGGCGACGGCACACGAAAGCGGCCCCTGCGCGAACGGGTCGGGGAAAACCCGCTTCGCAGAGGCCGCTGCCGCCATGCGCATGGAACGAGTACCGGACGGGTACCGCTCGCGAGCCGTCACCTCACGGCTTCTGTTCTCCGTTGCCGGTGGCCCGGTCGGGGCGGGGCAGGACCAGGACCACGATGAGGACGGCACAGACGAGGAGACCGGCACCGGCGAGCATGCCGAGCGCGTACCCGTCGGTGAGGCTGCCGGGCGTGACCGTCTTCCCGGTGCGGTCGTTGGCGGCGGTTCCGAGAGCGGCCAGCCCGAGTGCGGCCCCGATCTGACGGGTGCTGTTGAGCACGCCGGAGGCGGCACCCGCCTCGTGCGGTGCGACTCCCCCGGTGGCGATGGAGACGGCCGGCGCGAGGCAGAACCCGATGCCGATGCTGGCGACCACCGACGGGCCGAGGGCATCGACGAGGTACGAGCCGTCGGGGCGGATCAGGCCGAACCAGGCGAAGCCGAGCGCGGCCAGCGTACCGCCGGTGATCAGGACGGACCGCGGGGAGTACTTGTATCCCAGTTTGACGGCGAGGGTGGAGCCGGCGATGACACCCAGCGTGAACGGCAGGAACTCCACTCCCGTACGGGCGGGGCTGCTGTCGAGCACCCGCTGGAGGTAGAGGGAGACGAAGTACAGGAGGGAGGCCATGGCGCCGCCGAACAGGAGCGCGAAGAGGTTGGCGCCCGCGACCGAGCGGTTGGCCAGCAGGCCGAGGCGGATCAGCGGGTCGCGCTTGGTGGTCCGTTCGACCTGGACGAACGCGGCCAGCAGAACAAGGGCGATCGCCAGGGTGGCAAGGGTGGTCGTCGAGGTCCACGGGTGCTGTTCGGTGCGCACCACACCGAACACGAGCAGGGCAGCACCCGCCGTGGCCAGCACGGCACCCAGCACATCCGGACGGCCCCGTCGGTTGGGGGGACCGTCCGCGGCGATGCCGCGCCAGGCCAGGGCCAACGCCACCGCGGCCATCGGCAGGTTGATGTACATCACCCACTGCCAGCCCGCGTACTGGGTGAGCAGGCCACCGGCCAGGACGCCGACGGCGCCCCCGGCGGCGTTCACCCCGCTCCAGATGCCGAAGGCCTTCACCCGTTCCCTGCCGCCGGGGAAGGTCGAGGCGAGCAGGGCCAGCGCGGCCGGTGCCAGTGCGGCGGCGCCGACGCCCTGTGCGGCACGGGCGGCCACCAGTTGCCCCGGGCCCTGCGCGAGGCCGCCGACGAGCGAGGCGAGGCCGAACAGGCCGAGCCCGGACAGCATCACGCGCTTGTGCCCGTACCGGTCTGCGATCTTGCCGCCCAGCAGGAGCAGGCCGCCGAAGGTGAGGGCATAGGCGTGGATCACCCACGTCAGGCCCACCTCGCTGAAGCCGAGCCCGCTGCCGATCCGGGGAAGTCCGACGTTCACCACCGTCAGATCCAGCGACACCATGAACTGCACGACAGAGACCGCGGCGAGTGTGGTCCCCGGCCGGGCGCCGCTCGCGACGACTGTCTTCTCACTCGTTAATTGCGTGCTTGCCACCGCACCCAGCCCCTCTGCGTCTGTCGACCGGTTGAATTTCCGGACAGTGCTCAGAAATTAGCAGCGAGGGTGACGGGGTGTCGACCGCACCGGTCGTCCGGGGGGTGCCGCGGCGGGGCATGATGGGGTGATGCCCCGATCGAACACACCGCGCCGGCCGGTGGGACGACCCCCCGTGACCTCCCGTAAGCAGATCCTGGCCGCGGCCCGCGGGCTCATCGACCAGCACGGCTGGGAGAAGCTCACGATCCGTCGGCTCGCGGCGGAGATGGGCCTCGGGTCGACGACCCTGTACACGCACGTGCCGGGCAAGGAGGACCTGCTGTTCCTGCTGATCCACGAGTACGCGGAGCAGATTCCGCATCCCGAACTGCCGAGCGACCCGCGGGAGCGGATCATCACGGCCGCCGTCGCGATCCACGACGGCCTGGCTGCGTGGCCCTGGGCGGCGGAGGTGCTCACCACCGACGGGTTCATCGCCCGGCTCGGCGACTCGTTCCTGTCACTGGTCGAGACGATCCTGACCGGAGTCGTCGACGCCGGCCGCACCCCGGACGACTCCGTACGCATCTTCCGCAGCATCTGGTACTACACGGTCGGCGAGATCCTCGTGCGCACCCACACCCGCCACCGCGAGATGGACGAACGGGACCCCACCCGCCTCAACGCCTACTTCGGCAATACGGACGGCCCCCTCCGGCTCCCGCACCTGGCCGCCATCGCCGACCGGTGGGGAATGCTGGCCGGACAGGACACCTACGCCCAGGGGCTCCGCGCGTTCGTTGACGGCCTGCTCGCCCAGGCCCCGCCGACAGCGGGAGCGCCGGATCCGGAGTCGGCCTGACCGTTCAACTGGCCCGCACGGGCAGTCGAACGGCCGCTTCCAGCTGCCGCGATCGTGACGAACCGCGTGCGCTGAAACTCTCAAATGCCACCCGCACACGCCTGCGTGCATTTTGCACAGCGTTTTATGAATATCTCAGGCATTCGTATTCGTCATTCATTTTTGCGCGCCCGCCCCACCTACGAGATATATCATCCGAATCCCCGTCAGGACTGGGGCATTGATGACCCGGTGGAGGAGGCAGAATGGGCACCATGCGGGATGCGATCGACGACCTGCATCGACGCCGTGAAGCCATTGACGCACGTACGGTCCGGATGGCCGAGAAGCAGCATTCAAAGGGCAGGATGACCGCCCAGGAACGTATAGATGTTCTGCTGGACCCCGGTTCCTTCGTCGAGATCGACCGGTTCGCGCGCCCCGAGTCCGCAGCCGACACGGACGGTGAGTACGGCGACGGTGTCATCACCGGTTACGGGGAGATCGACGGCCGCACCGTCTGCGTCTTCAGTCAGGACGCCAGCTACAAGGGCGGATCGCTCGGCAAGGTGCACGGCCGCCGGATCCTCAAGATCATGGAACTGGCGATGAAGACCGGACGGCCGCTCATCGGCATCAACGACGGGGGCGGCGCCCGCATCCAGGAGGGTGTGGAGTCCCAGGCGATGTACGGGGAGATCTTCCAGCGCAATGTGCAGGCGTCGGGCCTGATCCCGCAGATCTCACTGATCATGGGGTACTGCGCGGGCGGCGCCTCGTACTCCCCCGCGCTCACCGACTTCGTGATCATGGTCGACCAGACCTCGCACATGTTCATCACGGGCCCCGATGTGGTGAAGACGGTTACCGGCGAGGACGTCGGCTTCGAGGACCTCGGCGGCGGCAGGACTCACAGCACGAAGTCGGGGAACGTGCACTACCTGGGCACCGACGAAGAGGACGCCATCTCCTACGTCAGAGTGCTGCTTTCGCATCTGCCGGACAACAACGCCGGTGAGGCCCCGGTCTTCGACGCCATGGACTGGGCGGGCAGACCGCTGGTCGACCGCGCTCCGCAGGACCTGGAGAAGAAGCTCAACTCGCTCATCCCGGACTCCCCGACCGAGCCGTACGACATGCACGAGGCGATCGAGGGTGTGGTTGACGACGGCGAGTTCCTGGAGGTCCAGGAACTGTTCGCGCGCAACATCCTCACGGGCTTCGCCCGCGTCGAGGGCCGCAGCGTCGGCGTCGTCGCGAACCAGCCGCTGCACTTCGCCGGCTGCCTCGACATCGACGCCGCCGAGAAGGCGGCGCGGTTCGTGCGGACCTGCAACGCGTTCAATGTGCCGATCCTGACCTTCGTGGACGTGCCCGGCTTCCTGCCCGGCACCACCCAGGAGTGGAGCGGGATCATCCGGCGCGGAGCGAAGCTCATCTACGCCTACGCCGAGGCGACGGTCCCCATGGTCACCGTGATCACGCGCAAGGCCTATGGCGCCGGGTATGACGTGCTGGGCTCCAAGCATCTCGGCGCCGACGTCAACCTGGCCTGGCCCAGCGCGGAGATCGCGATCATGGGGGCGCAGGGCGCGACGAGCATCGTGCACCGCCGCCGGCTGGCGCAGGTGCGCGAAGAGGGCGGAGACATCGAGGCGGTCAGGGCGGAACTGGAACGGGAGTACCAGGACCGCTACTGCACGCCGTACGTGGCGGCCGAGCTCGGCTACATCGACGGGGTCATCACTCCGTCGGACACGCGCACCCACGTCGCCGGAGCCCTGCGAGCGCTGCGCAACGAAGCGGCCCCCGCGCCGCGGGCGCACCGGGGCAACATCCCGCTGTGATTCTGCCCGTAAAGAACGTCCAAGGCTTGGTGAAGACCCGTCGAACTAATGCGGCCGGCCGTCGCTTCACGACTGTGCACTATTGAGTGCACAGTCGTGAGAATTTAATATGCGGACCATCTGGGCGGCGCTGGTAGCGTGAACTTCATTCCGGCGGAGGAATTTTATCCGCGGGCACCGAACTCGGAGGAAGTGAAGAATGACCGCTCCTGTCTACATCACGTCGGCAGCCGCCTGGATTCCGCCCGCCGAATCGGCCAGAGAAGCAGTGGCTGAAGGCAAGTACGCTGCCGAGGATTTCGAAGTAAACAAAATGGTCTGTCTGCCGGTCGTCGCGGACGACACCTCGGTCCCCGACATGGCGACCTATGCGGCCCGGCGTGCGCTCGACCGTGCCGCGCACGTGGTCGGCGGCCGGCTCGACGCGCTCGTGCACGCGTCCGTCTACCACCAGGGCCGCGACTACTGCTGGACCTCCGGCCCGTACATCCAGCGCGAGCTGGGCGTCACCGGCGCCTTCGCGGTGAACGTGCAGCAGTTGTCGAACGGCGGCATGGTCGCGATGGACCTGGCCGTGTCCCAGCTCCAGGCGGGCCGCGGCACGAGCGCCATGGTCACCACGTCGGACCGGTTCTGCCTGCCCGGCATGGACCGGTGGCGGGGCGCGTACGGCATCGTCGTCGGCGACGGAGCCACGGCCATGGTGCTCTCCACCGCCGGTGGCTTCGCCCGCGTGCACGCCATCGCGTCGTACACCGACGCCTCGCTGGAGCCGCTGCACCGGGGCAACCACCCCTTCACCACCGCCCCGCAGCCCAAGGTCGACGATCTGCGCGCGCCCAAGAAGTCCTACCTGGCCAAGGTCGGCAAGGAGTCGGTGATGCAGCGTGCCGAGGTGGCGCTGCAGGACATCGTCCGCTCGGTGCTGGACAAGTCCGGGCACAAGCTGGACGACTTCGCCAAGATCCTGATGCCCAACATGGGCCACGGCCTGATGACCGCTCAGTTCCTGGAGCCGCTGGGCATCACGGCCGACCGCTCGCTGATGGACTGGGGCCGCTACACAGGGCACCTCGGCGCGGGCGATCTGCTGGCGGGAGTGGCACGCATCGTGGAGAAGAAGCACGTCCGCGAGGGCGACCTGGTGCTTCTGGTCAGTGCCGGCGGCGGCTACTCACTGACCGTGGCGGTGCTGGAGATCGAGTCGGTTCCGGAGTGGCCCGAGGCCACCACGGACTTCGCCCTGCCCGCTGACGTCACGGAATGAGTTCGCCCATGTCTGCGCCCTCAGCACCTGTCTCGATACTCGGCACCGGCTCCTACGTCCCGAACCGTGTGGTGTCCAACACCGAGGTCGGCGCGCCCGCCGGGGTCGACGACGCCTGGATCGTACGCAAGACCGCCATCCGCGAGCGCCGCTGGGCCGAACCGGGGCAGGCGACCTCCGACCTCGCCACCGGCGCCGCGCGCCAGGCCCTCGAAGCGGCGGGGATCACGGCGGATCAGCTGTCCACCATCGTGGTCGCCACCTCGACCCCGGACCACAAGCAGCCGGCCACCGCGGTGTTCGTGCACCAGAACCTGGGCGGGGCCACGCCCGGCGTCTCGGTGTTCGATGTGAACGCGGTCTGCGCCGGCTTCACCTTCGCCCTCGACGTGGCCCACGGGATCATCGCCAAGTCCGGCGGCTACGGGCTGGTCATCGGTGCGGATCTGTACTCGCAGATTCTGGACCCGGTGGACAAGAAGACCGTGATCCTCTTCGGCGACGGCGCCGGTGCCGCGGTCATCGGCGCGGGCGACACCGGCCACAGGATCCGCACGACGGTGTTCCACATGTACAGCGACATGTCCGGCCTCGTCGTCGTCCCGGCGGGCGGCAGCAGGCTGCCCCACGACTCGCAGACGCACGCCGCCGGCCTCCAGTACTTCTCGATGGAGGGGCGCACCATCCGGGACTTCATCATCAACACGGTGCCCGGACTCGTGAAGCAGTTCCTGCACGACTGCGAGGTGCTGCCCACCGACATCGCCCACGTCGTCCCCCACCAGGCCAACGGGGTCATGCTCGACGACCTGTGGTCAAAGCTCGATCTGCCGGGCGCCACGCTGCACCGCACGGTGGGCGAGTTCGGCAACGTCGGCTCCGCCTCGGTCCCGCTCACTCTCGACCAGGCGGCCCGCTCCGGGGAGCTGCGCCCGGGCGACCGGGTGCTGATGCTCGGCATGGGCGGCGGGTTCGCCGTCTCCCTGACGCTGATCGACTGGTGACCGCGGAGTCGCCGGATAGGAGACGGTCATGGAATACCGACGGCTCGGAGCCTCCGGTCTGCACGTCCCGGTCCTGAGTCTGGGCGCGGCCACGTTCGGCGGTCGCGGCAGCCTGTTCAGCGCCTGGGGCAACACGGACGAACAGCAGGCGCGGAGCATGGTCGACATCTGCCTGGACGCCGGTGTGTCGATGTTCGACACCGCGGACGTCTACTCGGAGGGGAAGTCGGAGGAACTGCTCGGCGCGGCGATCGCCGGGCGCCGGGACCGGGTGCTGCTGTCCACCAAGACGGGCACTCCCACCGGTTCCGGGCCCGGCGAGATGGGCACGGGCCGGTCCCGGCTGATCAAGGCGGTCGAGGGGTCGCTGCGCCGTCTGCGCGTCGAGCACATCGACCTGTTCCAGCTGCATGTCTTCGACTCCGGCACCCCGGTCGAGGAGACGCTCGCGGCCCTGGACGACCTGGTCCGCTCGGGCAAGATCCGCTATGTGGGCGCATCGAACTTCGCGGGCTGGCAGCTCATGAAGTCCCTGGCCGCCGCCGACCGGCACGGCTTCTCCCGGTACGTCGCCCACCAGGTCTACTACTCACTCGCCGGCCGTGACTACGAGTGGGAGCTCATGCCGCTCGCACACGACCAGGGTGTCGGCGCGGTGATCTGGAGCCCGCTGGGCTGGGGGCGTCTGACCGGAAAGATCCGCCGTGGGCAGCCACTGCCGGAGGCGAGCCGTCTGCACCGTACGGCCGCGGCCGCGCCGCCGATCGACGACGAACGGCTCTACGACCTGGTCGACGTGCTCGAGGACATCGCCGCCGAGACGGACCGGACCGTGCCTCAAGTGGCGCTGAACTGGCTCCTGACCCGGCCGACCGTGGCAACGGTCATCATCGGTGCGCGCGACGAGAGGCAGTTGCGGGACAACCTGGGTGCGGTCGGCTGGCAATTGGACGCCGAGCAGTTGTCCCGGCTCGACAAGGTCAGCTCAGTCACCGCGCCGTACCCGTATCACATGTACAGCCGGCTACGTGGATTCAAGCCGTTGAGTCCTTCGCTGGTGTGACGCAAGGAGAGCTCCTTGGCCATGGACCGTTTCGTCCGCGCCCTGATCAAATGGCGGGCCGGCGGCCGACCCGAACCGGCGCGCACGCTCCCCGTGGCGCAGTTGCGCGATCGCTACGCCGCGCAGGCGGCTCATGCGCGCGGCGGAGACGCGCGGGATGCGGACATCGAGACGAAGGACCACCTGCTCGACGTCGTCGACGGCGAGTTCGGTGTCCGGACATATCTGCCGCCCGCCGACCGGGGACGTCTGGTGACATATCTGCACGGGGGCGGCTGGATGGTCGGTGATGTCGACACGCACGATCCGGTCTGCCGCCGTATCGCCCATGACCTCGGTGCGGTCGTCGTCTCCGTCGACTACCGGCGGGCGCCGGAGCACCCGCACCCCGGTCCGCTGCGGGACGGCATCGCCGCCTCCGAGTGGGCGGACCGCGCCTTTCCCGGCCGTCAGCACGTGATCGCCGGGGACAGCGCGGGCGGAGCCCTGGCCATCGGGATCGCGATGCACCACCGTGACCACGGCGGCATCGGGTTCGCCGCGCAGCTACTGGTGTATCCGCCGGCCGACCCGTACCTTCGGTCGGAGTCCGCCCGAAGGTACGGCACGGGGTACCTCTCCGACGTCGACGATCTGCGCTGGTACTACGACCAGTACGTACCGGACCCGGCACACCGCACGGACCCGGAGATCAACCTGCTGGGCGCCGATCACCGCGGGCTCCCGCCCACGGTGATCGGCACGGCCGAGTTCGACCCGCTGCACGACGAGGGCGTCGAGCTCGCGGTGCGTCTGGCCGCCCACGGCGTCCAGGTGCACCACGTGCCCGCTTCGGGTCTGGTGCACGGATACCTGCTCATGGCCGACATCGTCCCGGCCGCCGCGGTGGCGACGAGGAACGTGCTGGCGGCGGTGGAACAGATGCTGGCCCCGGTGCCCATGGCGCAGTAGTCCCGACGACCTCGCCCCGCCCGAAATTCCCGCATGCCTGAGGAGATCCGACCCGTGACCAGCACCGGACCGAATACGACCGTGGACGTGCGCACCTTGGCGGACGCCCTGCGGCTGCGCGGCGAGAAGCAGCCAGACCAGACCGCTTACGTCTTTTTGCGCAACGGCGAGGTCCCCGACGAAACGCTCACCTACGGCGGTCTCCACAGCGCCGCCCGCGCGCGGGCGGCCACGTTCGCCGCCGAGGGGCTGCCGGGACGCAGCGCCGTACTGCTCTACCCCGCCGGCCTGGAGTTCGTCCGCACCCTGCTGGGGTGCATGTACGCGCGCGTGGCCAGCGCGCCGGTACAAGTGCCGCGGCGCCGCGAGGAGGTCGAGCGGCTGCGCCGGATCGCCGACGACGCCGGGACCTCGACCGTCCTGACCACTGCGGAGGTGGCGGGTGAGGTACGCGATCGCTTCGGTGACATGCCGGAGCTGAGCGGGCTGACGTTCGTCGCCACCGACACGCTGCGCCACGACCCGGACGCCGTCGCGCCGGCCCTTCCACGCCCCGAGGACATCGCACTGCTGCAGTACACCTCCGGCTCGACCGGCGACCCCAAGGGCGTCATGGTCAGCCACGCCAACTTCCTCGCCAATGTGGTCGAGACCGACGAACTGTGGCCGTGCGCCCCGGGCGGCACCGTCGTCAACTGGCTGCCGCTCTTCCATGACATGGGCATGCTCTTCGGGGTCGTCATGCCGCTGTGGGCGGGCATCCCCTCGTACCTGATGGCCCCGGAGGCCTTCATCCGCCGCCCGGCACGGTGGCTTGAGGCCATCGCCCGCTTCGGCGGCACACACGCCGCCGCGCCCAGCTTCGCCTACGAGTTGTGCGTACGGGCCGCGGCTGAGGGCAGAACCGAGGCCGTCGGCGACCTCTCGCGGTGGCGCGTGGCGGCGAACGGCGCCGAACCGGTGCGCTGGAGCACCATCAGCGCGTTCACCGACGCCTTCGCGCCGCATGGCTTCGATCCGCGCGCCATGTGCCCCGGGTACGGCCTGGCGGAGAACACCCTGAAGGCCACCGGCTCGCGCCAGGACCGGGAACCCACCGTGCTGTGGCTGTCCGCCGAGGCCCTGCGCAACGGCACCGCGCAGCCCGTCGGCGACCGCGCCGCCGCCGTCCCCCTCGTCGGCAGCGGAAGCACCGTCGGCCGCACCCGGGTGCACGTCGTCGACCCCACCACACACCGTCTCCTGGCCGACGGACAGATCGGCGAGATCTGGATCGATGGCCCCTGCGTGGCCCAGGGTTACCACGGTCGCGCCGAGGCGAGCGAGGAGTCCTTCCAGGCCCGGGTCGCGGGCCCCGAGCCGTCCGGCACACCCCGGTTGCGCACCGGGGACCTCGGGTTCCTGCGCGACGGCGAGCTGTTCGTGACCGGGCGCCTGAAGGACGTCATCATCCGCAAGGGCCGCAACCACTACCCGCAGGACATCGAGCTCTCCGCCGAGCTGGCCCTGCCGGGCGCACACCCGAACTGCGCCGCCGCCTTCTCCACCGAGGACGGTGAGCGCGAGCGGCTCGTGGTGGTGGTCGAGGCCGACGGCCGGCTCCTGAACTCGCTGGGCGCCGAGGAGATGAGCCGCCGGGTGCACGAGGCGGTACGGGAGCGGAACCGGATCGTCCCGGACGACGTGCTCGTCGTCCGGCGCGGAAGCGTGCCCAAGACCTCCAGCGGCAAGGTACAGCGCCGGGCATGCAAGCGGCGCTACGAGAGCGGTGACCTGCCCGTGGTGGGCGTGCCCGCGGCGACGGCGGCCGGAGTGTGAGAGCCGGTCATCCGGAGTGGGGAACGGGTCGGACACCCGGCGAGCGATGTGCCCGCGGTCGCCGGTGCCGTAGCGGGTGAGCTCACCGCCGGCCCGCCTGCCCCGGTCGAAGGCGTCGGCCAACCGGTCGGGCTCCTCCTCGACGAGCCGTTCCGGTGTCGTACGTGGCATGACCGGCCGTCAGCGGCCCGTCTCCCCGGCACAGCGCGGAGCGCGGCAGGCCCCTTGACGAGGCGCTGGATCACCCCTTGGGGACGGGGCCGGCTGTCATGGTGCGGTGTCCCCGCCTGCGCCGTGCCGGGCCTCACGGTGGACGGCGTGCGCGTCGGCCACGATCCGCGCCGCGACATCCCTGCGGGTGGCGGTTCCGGGCATGCGGCGCAACCACGTAGCTCAGCAGGCCGTCGATCTCCATGGCGGCGAGGTGCCGGGCAAGACGTATCGCTGTCCCTTCCACCCGGAAGGGGCCGGTCCCGGTCACCGGAGCCGTTCTCGCGTGCGGCATGGTCACACCCCGGACCGGCACGAGATGTCCGCCGCGTTATCCGCACCGTCCGCACGGCGGGAGTAGCGGGAGAGCACCGCCTGGGCGTCCTCGCTCCTGAGCGCCGACAGAAGCTCGGACACCTGCTGCCTGCCGCGTACGACCTGGAGGGGGCGGCACCGATGGGTGATCAGGACGGATCCGTCATGGAGCTGCTGGTAACCGAGGTAGCGGTCAGTACCCATGGTTCTCCGATCAGGGAAGCGTCGGGTCCGGCACCCGGTGCGGGACCGAAGCGAGCACGGGGCGTACGACCAGGTCCATGACGGCTCCGGCGAGGACGGTCAGTCCGGCTGCGGCGCCCACCTGCTACCGTTCAGCGCCGCCTCGGCAACGATTCCGCTGGAACTCCGCAAAGAAGTCGAGCTGCCTCGACCCTAGACGCGGCGGGAGGCGTCGAGGAAGAGCGTTTTCACACATCCGGTCATGCGTTTCGCAGGTCCCCTTCGCAGGTCCGTTCCGCCTGTCCGGGCCTCACGAACCGTCGAGCCCGCCACCGCCACGGCGCCGGAAGGCACGGCCGGTGGTGGTGCCCGCGGCCACACGGTTGTGTCCGAAGCGGTCCTCGCCGCTCACCAGGACCGTCCCATACCGTTCGAGACTCGCTCTGCCGCCGTACTCCTCGACCTCCGAGGCGCCGGGGTAGACCTGCACGCACGTGGGGACGTAGCGCGCCGAGAAGCCCATGCGCATGCGTCTGGTGCGGCCGGAGTGCGGGTGCGAGGCGTGCAGCAGACGCGACGAGAAGACGACGAACTGCCCGGCCCGCATCTCCACGGACACGGCTTTCGACTCGTCCGGCTGCCAGTCGGGGTCGATCTGGAGTTCGCGGTAGTCGTAGCCGAAGAATCCGCGCCGGACGCCGTTCTTCACCACGGAGATGTTCCGGTCCGGGTCGTAGCGCATCCGTTTGGTCTCGTCGTAGTACATGGTGCGGTGTGTGCCCGGGATGAACTGCAGGCCGCCCATGTCGGCGGTGGCGTCACTGAACGCGCACCACACGGTGACGGAGCCGCCGGGCCCGGAGCCCCGCGGCCACTGGATCTGGGGCCGGCCGCACGCGTTGGCGAAGGTGACGGCCTGGTGCCAGTCCGTGCCCTCGTTCCCCGGGTATTTGGGAAAGAAGTCCGAGCGCCAGCACAGCACGTCCGGGCCGAGCACGGAGACGACCCGGTCCACGATGCGCGGCTGGGTGATGTGCTCGGCGAGAAAGGCGTTGTCGAGGTGCCGGTCGTAGTTGGACAGGTTCGCCGCCCCCGAACCATCGCCTTCGTCCCGGTACACCGCGCCGCTGCGGTCCGCGAGTGCCTGACGGGCCCGCGCCCACTTTCGCTCGATCTCGTCGGGCTCGTAGAGCGTGAAGGGGCCCACATAGCCGTTGCGGTGGAACTCCGCCAACTCATCGGCCATGAGCCGGAAGCCGTGCTGTTGAGCGGACATGTCTCTCCTCGGTGATGGCTCGGGACGTTGCCGGGGCCCCTCCACATGGCCCCGGCCGGACCACGGACGTCGCTCGCGGGTTCACATGGCCGGGGCTATCGGGGAAAAGCATCCGGCTGCCGCAGCTCGCCGATGAGTTCGTCGACGCGTTGCCTGGTGAGGTGGCGCATCGCGTAGAGGTGGACATAGGCGCGCGTCGCGCCGTCGACGTGCACGGTCTCACCGGAGAGGGAATAGCGGCGGACGATGTCGGCTCGCGGCTGGCGAAACCGTATGGACAGGGACTGCGGACTGCGTGCCACCCACAGATCCCGGCCCACCCGCGCCTGGAGCGCGAGCAGCCGCTCATGCGTGTAGGCGGCGAGGCCGTCGCACTCGGCCGCGAGCCGGACCAGGTCGTCGTAGGAGTGACGGGCCAGGTAATCCCACATCAGGAGCGATGAGAAGCCGTTGCGGGAGCCTGCGAAGGTGGTGTCGGCGGCGCCGATGTACTCCGCTGACCCGGGCGGGGCCATCTGCAGTCCGGTACGGGTCATGAACACTCCGCACGCCCACGGCGTTCCCATCCACTTGTGGCCGCTCATGGTCAGCGAGTGCACGTCGGGGAGCCGGAAGTCGAAGGCCGGTGGTGCCTGCCCCACCATGCCGACATCCCTGGCCATCTCCAGGTAGGGCGCGTACCCGGCGCCGAGGGCCCCGTCGACGTGCAGCCAGAATCCCGACCGTTCGTCGTGGCCGCTGTCCCCGCCGGGGCCGCGGTGGACCCGCCGCTTGTCGAGGCCGTACTCGGCACAGATGCCCCGCACGGTTCGGGCGACCGCCTCGACGTCGTCGTAGGCGCCCTTGAACGTGGAACCGTAGTTGAGGCTCACCAGGATCGGATGGCCGCGCCGTGCGAAGAAGCGGACCAGGACGGCGAGCTGTTCGACATCGATGGCGCCGTGCTCGGTGGAGGGCACCTCCCGTGGCCAGGGCGTGCCCGGCGCGAGGGGGTTCTCATCCGGGTAGCGCGCGGAACCCAGGGCGTGGAAGGTGTCGATGTCCAGCGCCCGTACCGCCTTGGTCAGCGAGTAGTGGGTGTCCTCGGAGAAGAACGCCACCGGGTGGAAGGCGTGCGGTCCCGCGCCGCGCGGCGGCGCCTGCTCGGCGGCCTCCCGGCCCTGGGGGGTGCGGGTGCGCAGGGGCCTGCCCGACAGATAGTCCCGTGCGTTCCACAGGCCGTACAGGTTCCCTTCGCTGGAGCCCATGGTCAGGACGTATCCCCAGTACGACTCGGGGTCCTTCGGGTCGTGCGGCCACTTGGCGTGCCACAGCGAGGCGAAGTAGTCGAGCACAGCCCGCTCCAGCACCTTGGAGTTGAGCGTGTAGGAGCTGGACTGGTAGGGGTCCCCGACGTTGTTGAGATGCCGGTTGAGGTAGTGCCCGAGGCGCCCCTCGTAGTCGAGCGCGCTGGTGACCTGGTAGCCGGCGAAGTTGCGCGTCTGGGTGTCGATGTGGTCGCGGAACAGTGCCTCGGCTTCGGTGTACTGCTCGGGGTCCAGTCCGGTGGGTGGCAACTGCACCTTGTGGTGCGGCACTTCGGGAACGCCGATGTAGGCCACCCGGGGGTCGGAGGACGGCGGGGTGCCGTAGGGCCGGCCGCCGACGACCCGCAGGCCACTGAAGGTCTTCTGCCACGGAGTGTCTTCGGGACCGAAGGGTATGTCCCGTTGCGTTTCGGCTTCACGATCCATGGGGGCTGGTCCTTTCACTGCGCGGGCCCCGGAGCGGTCCGGAGTCACGGCGCGGCTTGGGAGAAGCTGCCGGAAGGGCCCCCGGCCGGGGCGGTGGGCGCCGGGGGGCGSGCAGTGAAAGGAC
>NZ_JASKYR010000799.1:0-2414 GCF_041028215.1 Streptomyces flavofungini | reverse complement strand
GTCTCCGCGASGSCGRMCRTCYMSKGGVRCYTSMYCKCSMSCRCGGGCCGCCCGGCCGCCGTCACGGCCGACCTCGCCTCGTTCTGGCGCGAGGGCTACCGCGCGGTCCGCGCCGAGCTGCGCGGCCGCTATCCGAAGCACCCGTGGCCCGAGGACCCCGCCACCGCCGAGCCGACCCGGTACACCAAGGCCCGCCAGGCGCGCGGGGACGCCGGGACGTAGCCGCGGCGCCGGGAACGGAGTGGGGGGGCTGTGGCGCCGGGCCTCAGGCGTTGGCCGGTTCCGGCTCGGGGTCGCTGGCGGCCGTCGGCCCGGGACCGCCCGGCCCGCGGCCCCGGGCCTCCAGCCAGAGTGAGAGCGCGAGCAGGAGCAGGCCGAGGCCGAGGAAGCCCCAGGGCAGATACGCGGTCAGCAGGAGCACCAGGACGCGCTGGGACGTGACCAGGTCGACGGTGCTCTCGATGTAGTCCTCGCGCATCTTCACGTGGCCCGCGAAGACCGTGACCTTGTCACGGCCGCCGAGGAGCGTGCCGCCGCGCAGTTCGTTCTTCTGGATCTCCTCGCCGTAGACGGGCGCCCCGGTGGCCGGCTCGACCCAGAATCTGCGGACGGTGGTGTACCAGCGCGTCGTACCGGTCCTGGCGAGCGACTCCGGGGTGATGCCCTTGACCGGCATCGTCTTGGGGAAGGGGACCTTGGTCCAGGGGATGATCTGCTCGAAGTAGTAGACCTCGACGCCCCGGAAGGTGCGGGTGCCCTTGTAGTGGATGGGCCTGGTGACCCTGGCCTGCGCGTCGAAGTACTCGTAGTCCCGCTTCTCGGTGAGGAAGGGCCACTTGAACTCGATGCCCTGGCGCTTGACCGGGTCCCCGTCCACGGACTCCCCGGTGGCGTGCACGGGCTCCTGGCTGTGCGCGTCGAAGATGTAGCGCTCGGGGACCTTGGAGACCATTTTGCCCTTGTCGTCCTCGATGTAGCTGAGGGCGTCCCAGACCACGACGTCGCGGTCGGCGCTCTTCTCGATCTTCTCGGAGGCCTCCACGTTCCCCTTGAGGGTCTGCACGATGGTGACCTTGTCGATCTTCTTGGCCGTCATCGTGCCGTAGTCGATCAGGGTCGGGTTCTCCGCCTCCAGGACGGCGTCCTGGTACTGGCCCGGCGGGATCTTGGCCAGGCGCGGGAAGGCGTACCAGCGCATGAGCGGGGACATGGCCGTGCAGAACACGGCGAAGGCGAGCAGAACGAGACTGGCCTTGCGGCGCATCGCGGCGGCCCTCCCTGCGTCTACGGGGTGCGAAGCGGTGGCTAGGGGTGCTCGGGCACCGTGGTGAGCAGTGGCTTCGGTGAGGTCTCGCCCGGCGGGGCGCCGATCGCCGTGACGGTCAGGACCAGGGCGAACGCGGCCGCGAGGCCGATGGCGGCGGCGATGAGGGCGCGCATGGGTGGCCTCCCTGGTCGGCGTCCGGCTGAAACTGATAGGGCGTCAGGCCGGGCACCGTAGCAACGCGGCGGTGAGATGAGAACACGTCGCACACGAAAGGACCGCCCCCGCGCCGGGTCCGGCGCGGGGGCGGTCCTTTCGTGGTTCTGTCGCGGCCCTGGGCCGGTCCGGATCAGGCCTCCGGCGTCTCCGAGGCCTCCGGTGTCTCCGAGGGCTCCGGTGTCTCCGAGGGCTCCGGCGACTGCGGTGTCGTCGTCGCCGCTGCCACCTTCAGCTCCACGGTGAGCGTGGCGCCGCCCTCGGTGAGGACGCGCAGCGTGTACGTGCCCGCCGCGTCGTCGGCGTAGAGCTTCGGCAGCTTCAGGAGGCCGTCGCGGTCGGTCCTCAGGCCCTTGAGGGCGCGTACCGGCTTGCCGTCCGCGTCCTTGAAGTAGGGGCCCTTGTCGTTGACGGAGAGGTCCGCCGCCGACTTGACCAGCGTCGCGGTGGCCGCGACCCCGCCGGCCGCCTTGCCCTTGTAGGTCGCCTTGACCTCGACCCGGTCGGCGAACTCCTTGCCCGCCTCGCAGACCAGGGGCTTGTCGCTGGTGCGCATGAGGGTGTCGGCCCGGCGCGCGGTGACCTCGGCGGCGAAGTCCAGGCCCGGCAGCGTCCTACGGCCCACGACCGTGGCCCGCACGCTGAACTCGCCCGCCTTCTCCCCCGCCCTCAGCACGGGCGCGGTGGCCTTGCCCGCGGCGGTCGTGGTGACGGTGACGCTGCGGACACCGCCCTCGAAGCGGGTGTCCGTGTCGCCGACGACCCGGAACTTCACCTTGACCTTGCCCAGGGCCGCGCCGGACTTGTCCTCCGCGCGCACCACGAGGCGCCCGGCGAAGGAGTCGCCCGCGGTGGCGGCGAGCGTGCCGGGACCCGCGTTCTCCAGGCGCGCGACGCGCYCAGTGGGCGAGGGGGTGGGGTCGGGGGTCTGGGA
>NZ_JASKYR010000798.1:0-3019 GCF_041028215.1 Streptomyces flavofungini | reverse complement strand
CAGGAAGCAGACCGCCGAGTCGGTGCGCGCCGAGACGCGCAACGCCCACCGCGCGTACGAGAGCCTCGGCTGCGACATCCTCGCGATGGTCACCAACCGGGTCGCCCCCGCCGACCGCGACGAGATCCACGCGCTGCTCGCCGCCGAAGACGAAGTCGAGCGCGTCGCGGGCGAGCCCGGAGTCGTCGCCGAGCAGCACCCGGCCGCCGAGGGCGTGGGTGATCTGGGCGACCGTCGGCGCTGAGAGCGCGGGCTCGTCCGGCAGGACGTAGCTGCGCACGGGCAGGTCGGCGGCGAGCAGCGCGTGGATCTCGTCGCGGTCGGCGGGGGCGACCCGGTTGGTGACCATCGCGAGGATGTCGCAGCCGAGGCTCTCGTACGCGCGGTGGGCGTTGCGCGTCTCGGCGCGCACCGACTCGGCGGTCTGCTTCCTGCCGCCGACCACGGGGATCACCGAGGCCCCGAACTCATTGGCGAGCCGGGCGTTGAGCGAGAGCTCGTCGGGGAGCTGGGTGTCGGCGAAGTCGGTGCCCAGGACGAGGACGACCTCATAGTCCCTGGCCACCGCGTGGAAGCGGTCCACGAGCCGCGAGACGAGCTCGTCGGTGCCCTGCTCGGCCTGGAGCGCGGACGCCTCGTGGTAGTCCATGCCGTACACCGACGAGGCGTCCTGGGAGAGCCGGTAGCGGGCCCGCAGCAGGTCGAAGAGGCGGTCGGGTCCGTCGTGGACGAGCGGACGGAAGACGCCGACCCGGTCGACCTGGCGGGTCAGGAGCTCCATGACTCCCAGCTCGACGACCTGGCGGCCGTCGCCGCGGTCGATCCCGGTCACGTACACGCTGCGCGTCACGCGTGCTCTTCCCTTCCTCGCTGCCGTGGGACGGTGGTCCATCGAGCGGACCGGACAAATTACCCGATATCGCGGCTGTGCCCTCTTGACAATACCTCTGTGGCTGACTACGCCGCCCGATGGACGGGTGCCCTGCCGTACGGGGTCCATCCCCTCCCCAGCCGCACGAACGTCCGTCAAACACATGTGAGCGGCGTCCCCCCTCCGGCCGTGGAACAATCGGACCGGCTCACAAGTACCAACAGCGAGCAGGAGACACAGCGCGATGCGTATCGGAATTCTCACCGCGGGCGGCGACTGCCCCGGCCTCAACGCAGTGATCCGGTCGGTCGTGCACCGCGCCGTCACGCACTACGGCGACGAGGTCATCGGCTTCGAGGACGGCTACGCGGGCCTGCTCGACGGGCGCTACCGCGCCCTGGACCTGAACGCGGTCAGCGGCATCCTCGCCCGCGGCGGCACCATCCTCGGCTCGTCCCGCCTGGAGCGCGGCCGGTTCCGCGCGGCCTGCGACAACGCCAAGGACCTCATCGAGCGCAGCGGCTTCGACGCGCTCATCCCGATCGGCGGCGAGGGCACGCTCACCGCGGCCCGCATGCTGTCGGACGCGGGCGTGCCGGTGGTCGGCGTGCCGAAGACGATCGACAACGACATCTCCTCCACGGACCGCACCTTCGGCTTCGACACGGCCGTCGGCGTCGCCACGGAGGCGATGGACCGTCTGAAGACCACCGCCGAGTCCCACCAGCGCGTGATGGTCGTCGAGGTCATGGGCCGCCACGCGGGCTGGATCGCCCTGGAGTCCGGCATGGCGGGCGGCGCCCACGGCATCTGCCTGCCCGAGCGCCCCTTCGACCCCGCCGACCTGGTCAAACTGGTCGAGGAGCGGTTCTCGCGGGGCAAGAAGTTCGCGGTGATCTGCGTCGCCGAGGGCGCGCACCCCCAGGAGGGCACCATGAACTACGGCGTCGGCGCGATCGACCAGTTCGGCCACGAGCGCTTCCAGGGCATCGGCACGGCCCTCGCGTACGAGCTGGAGACCCGCCTCGGCAAGGAGGCCAAGCCGGTCATTCTCGGCCACGTCCAGCGCGGCGGCACCCCCACCGCGTACGACCGCGTCCTCGCGACCCGCTTCGGCTGGCACGCGGTCGAGGCCGTGCACCGCGGGGAGTACGGCCGGATGACGGCGCTGCGCGGCACGGACATCACGATGGTGCCGCTCGCGGAGGCGGTCACGGAGCTGAAGACGGTGCCGAAGGACCGGATGGACGAGGCGGAGTCGGTCTTCTAGTCTCCCGCCCCTCGCCGGGGTCTCGCCCGGCCCGGTCGCCGGGGCCGCTCAGGCCCCGCCGCCGCGGACGAGACCCCAGAAGTGTTCGAGGATCTTCTCCAGGAAGTCCCGCCCGGCCTCGCCGGAGGCGTCCGAACTGGCCCCCGAGCCCCAGCTCAGGGTCCGCGCCATGCGCGACTGATAGTCCTCGTGCATCTGCCGCAGTACGTCCTCGACGTGCCGCTTCTCCAGCGGCAGCAGCTTGGCCACCGGCCGCACGTACCCCTGCCAGCGGGTGGTGACGGCGCTGCGCAGCAGCTCGGCCAGGGGCTCCGCGCGCCCGGTGACGGCCACGAAGTCCGGCACGCTCAACCGCAGCGCGCGGGCGAGGGCCTGGGACTGCCGTTCGTTGCCGCGCCAGGTGTTGGTCTCCTCCATCCGCAGATACGCCTGGATCTCCACGCCGGACTCCCGGGCGACGTCCTCGGGAGCGAGCCCGCGCGCGAGCCGGTGCTCCCGCAGGGTCCGCGCCGCGCCCATGAGGTCGCCCGGCGAGCACCAGAGCGTGGCCGCGAGCGCGGCGAGCTCGGCGGAGCTGGGCGAGGAGAGCCCGCGCTCCCAGGAGGCGATGGTGTCGGCGGTCACGTAGGCGAGCCCGTAACTGGCCCGCATTCCGTAGGCGACATGCCCGTGCGCCATCCCGAGCGCCTCGCGCAGACGGCGGGCGGCGGGAAAGTTGAACGGCGGTGTGGGCTGCTGGTGCGGCGGTCGGCTCGGTTGCACGGGCACACCGTAGGCGCCGGGGGGTCCGGCGACTACGGTGCGTTCCTACGAGGTTGCGGATTGGTGCGAAGGTACGGGTGCACCACTCGATTSTGGGCGGACCGTGGGGTGCGGGG
>NZ_JASKYR010000797.1:0-3273 GCF_041028215.1 Streptomyces flavofungini | reverse complement strand
GGCCTGTACGCGAAGGCGAGCGCGGGCACCCGCCTGTTCCTCAGGACGCCGCAGTTGCGCTCGCTCCTCGCGATGGATCTCGCCGTCTCCGCCGCCGGAGCCGTCGTCACGGTCAACACCGTGGTCTACGTACGGGACTTCCTCGGCCGGTCCGCCGACTCCGTCGCCTTCGCCCTCGGCGCCTACGGTGCGGGGTCCATGGCCGTGGCGATGACCCTGCCGCGCGTCCTGCACCGGCACTCCGACCGGCGCGTGATGCTCGGCGGCGTCCTGCTCCTCCCGGTGGTGTTCGCCGCGCTCGGCGCCCTCACCGCCGCGCACGACGGGAGTTGGCGCCTGCCCGTCCTGCTCGGCACCTGGGCCGCGTTCGGGGCGGCGTGTTCGCTGGTGCTCACCCCGACGGGCCGCCTCATCCGGCGTGCCGCGCCGGAGCGCGAGCGCACCGCCGCGTTCGCCGCCCAGTTCTCCCTCTCCCACTCGGCCTGGCTGCTGACCTACCCCCTGGCGGGCTGGGTCGGGGCGAGGGCCGGACTCGGCTGGGCCGTGGCCGTACTCGGCGGGATCGCGCTCGCGGCGGCGGTCATCGCCGTACGCCTGTGGCCCGCGCGCGCCGGGGAAGCCGGGGCACCTGGGGAAGCCGGGGCAACCGGGAAAGCGGCCCTGGCGGCCCCGGGCCGGGGGCATGCGCACGAGCACGCGCACACCGGGCTGCCCGCCGGGCACCCGCATCTGCGGGGCGCCCGGCGGGCCGGAGCCGGATGGCGGCACAGCCACCATCACTTGGCGGACGAACTGCACGCCGTCCACGGCTGAGCCGGGGCGGCCTACGCCGTGGCGGCGGCCTGCGCGGGGGCGGCGGACAGGTGACCGATCCGGTGCAGCCAGGCCACGAGCCCCGCACACACCAGGCCCGTCGCGGCGAGCACCGCCCACGGCAGCCAGCGGACACCGGTGTCGAACAGGGCCCCCACCGCCAGGTTCCCCAGCGAGATCGCGATGCCGGACACGGTGTTGTAGGCGCCGTAGTACGTGGCGACCAGGCGGTCACCCGACAGCCGTACGACGGTGTCCATCTCGAAGGGGTAGAGCAGCGCGCCGCCCCAGGCGAGCAGGGCCGCGCACAGGGCCAGCGCCACCACCCCCGCGACACCGCCGTACCCGCCGGGCACCAGCGGCAGGAACGCCGCCCCCATCACCGCGAGCCCGCAGGTGATGGCGCGCGGCCCCGGCATGGTCCGCTTCGCCCACGCGGTCAGGCGCAGTTGTCCCGACAGGGCGGCGAGCGCGGACACCGCGAAGATCGCCCCGGTCACCACGCCGGTCCGCTCGCCGAAGAGGTCGCGGGCCCGCAGGGGCAGGGCCAGATAGACCTGGAAGGCAAGGACGTAGCTGCCGGTCATCGCGGCGGCGAACAGCAGGAACGGCCGGTTGGCCGCGATGGTGCGCCAGTCGGCGGCCACCGCGCGCCAGGCCGGTTCCGCGCCCCGGTCCCTGGGCGGCCGGGAGGGCAGCGCCCGCCACTGCGACAGCGCAAGGAAGCCGAAGACGAGCGCCGCCGTCGCGCACACGGCCCGGAAGTCCCAGGCCAGCAGCGCGAGACCGGCGAGCGGGCCGATGAGGATGCCCGCCTGGTAGAAGACGTTGAACGCGGCGAACGCCTCGACCCTGCGCTCCTCCCCCGCTTCCGTCGCGAGGTAGGCCCGTACCGCAGGGTTGAACAGCGCACCCGCGAGGCCGGTGGCCGCCGAGGCCGCGATGAGCGCGGGCAGCGACTCCACCAGGCCGAGCAGGGCGAAGGCGAGGGTGCGCAGCACACACCCCGCCATGATCATGGGCTTGCAGCCGTAGCGGTCGGCGAGGGTGCCGCCGATGAGGAACATGCCCTGCTGGGAGAGGTTGCGTACGCCAAGGACCAGACCGACCGTCCACGCGGCGAGGCCGAGGCCGTGGGCGAGGTGGTCGGCGAGGTAGGGCATCAGCATGTAGAAGCCGAGGTTGATGGCGAACTGATTGGCCATCAGCAGGCGTGCCGCGGGCGAGAAGGAGCCCATCTGGCGGCGGAGCCCCTTCACCGGGTGACCGCCTTCGCCGGTTCGGCGGCCCGGTCCCCGCCGAGCGGATCACGCACCTTCGCGCAGCGCGTCCAGGCGGCGACAGTGCGCTCGCCCGGCTCGGCGATCTCGTCCGGTTCGCGCGGCGCCTCCTGCCCGAGGAGCTGGTGCTCGTGGCACCAGGCATCGCTGAACACGGTTTCGAGGTAGCGGTGCGGGCCGTCGGGGAAGACGGTGGCCACGCGGGTGCCGGGCGGCAGGGTGCGGGCGGCCCAGCCCGCGACCAGGGCGACGGCGCCCACGCTCCAGCCGCCGGACGCGTAGTGGCGCCTGGCCAGTTGGCGGCAGGCCCACACCGCTTCGGAGGGCGCCACCCAGTGCACCTCGTCGAAGGCCGGGTAGTCGACGTTGGCGGGGTGGATGCTGGAGCCGAGGCCGCGCATGAGACGGGGCAGCGCGGGCTGGCCGAAGATCGTCGAACCCACCGTGTCGACGCCGATGAGCCGCAGTCCGGGGAAGGCCTCGCGCAGCACGCGGGCGATCCCGGCGGAGTGACCGCCCGTGCCGACCGCCGCGACCAGGACGTCGACCCGGCCGAGCTGGGCGATCAGCTCCAGGGCGAGGGGCCGGTAGGCGGCCACGTTGTCGGGGTTGTGGTACTGGTCCGGGCAGTACGCGCCCGGGGCACCGGCGAGGAGTTCGGCGACGCGTTCTCGGCGGGCCTGCTGCCAGCCGCCCCGGGGGTGGGGCGCGGACACCTGGTCGACGGTGGCGCCGTAGGCGGTGAGCAGCCGCACCATGGCCGGTTCCATGCCGGGGTCGGAGACGACGGTCAC
Source organism: Streptomyces flavofungini (assembly GCF_041028215.1). Lineage (GTDB taxonomy): Bacteria > Actinomycetota > Actinomycetes > Streptomycetales > Streptomycetaceae > Streptomyces > Streptomyces flavofungini_B. Next base: position 386 of record NZ_JASKYR010000797.1, on the reverse strand, counting down.
CGGATGGCCGTACGTCATCCCGGCGAGGGCGAGCCCCAGGCCGAGGGTGCCGCTGGAGGACTCGACGACGGGGGCGCCGGGGAGCAGGTCGCCGCGCCGCCGCGCCTCACGGATCATGTGCAGGCCGGGGCGGTCCTTGATACCGCCCGGGTTGGCGCCCTCCAGTTTGGCGAAGAATCCGCGTCCGTCGGCGGCGAAGGGCTCGGTGATCCACAGCACCGGTGTGTTGCCGACCAGTTGGGCGGGGTTCCGGGCGCCGCGCGGGACGTGGGCGCCCGGGGAGAAGCGTTCGAGCAGGGTGAAGTTCATGGCATGACTCCTTCGCACGCCGGGTCGCATCGTCCGGCGCGCGGTACAGACGGGTCAGGGAGCGCGGGGCACGGCCG
>NZ_JASKYR010000796.1:0-3560 GCF_041028215.1 Streptomyces flavofungini | reverse complement strand
GTCGTGAGGGCGGCGCGCGCCGGGGGCGGTCAGGGAGCGCACGCCTCGGCGATCGAGAGGCTGTTCTCGTAGAGGTGGTGGCGGGTGATGCGGCCCGCCTCCACCGTGAGACGCAGGGCGTAGGGGCCCTCGAAGGACTTGCCCGTGGCGCGCACGGTGCCCGCGAGGTGGCCGAACAGGACCGCGTCGGCGCCGTCGACGAGGAAGGTGTCGAGGGTGGCGCGGCTGTCCTCGGCGACGGTGTGCGCGGCCAGATCCGCGGCCTGGGCGGCGCACTCGGCGCCCGTGCGGCGCGGGCGTATCCAGGGCACGCCGGGATTCTCGGCGAGGAGCCAGTCGACCTCGTCGGCGAAGAGCTCCACCATCCGGCCCTCGTCACCGGCCAGACGGGCCTTCAGGAAGTCCTGTACGACGGCTCGGGTCGCTTCGGCGTCGGGGTGCTGGGTCGTCATCGCGTGCTCCTCGGTGGATGTCCGGCGCTCTCTTCGACAGGGCCGATCCTTACCCGGCGGCCGGGCGCGGTCGATTACCCCGGAGGTCATACGGAGGGGGAGGCCGGGCTGCCGATACCGTGGGGCCGGGAGAGTCCGCCCAGGGGAGGGGAGAGCGCGGTGGCGTTCAAGGTCGTGGGTCTGCGCCGGTTTCCGGTGAAGTCGATGCTGGGCGAGGAGCACGACCGGCTGGAGTGCGACGGGCGGGGTGTCGTCGGCGACCGGCTGTGGGCCCTGCGGTACCCCGACGGCAAGCTCGCCAGCGGCAAGAACCACCAGCGGTTCCGCCGCACCCCCGGGATGCTCGAACACCGCGTGACCTACGACGGGGACGGCGCGCCCGTCATCACCGCGCCGGACGGTGCGGTGCTGCGGCCGGGCGACGCCCGGATACCCGAACGCTTCGGCGAGGGCGTCGAGCTGGTCCGCGAGGGCGGGGAGAGCCACAAGGACGTCTCGGCCGTCTCCCTCGTCGGCACCGCGTCGCTCCGGGCGCTCGGCGACCTGCTCGGTGACGCCGACCCCGTGGACGTGCGTCGGCTGCGCAAGAACGTCGTCGTGGAGACCGACGAACCGTGGATCGAGGAGGACTGGGTGGGCCGGGAGATCACCATCGGCGGGGACCGGGACGGGGAGCCGCTGCGGCTGCGCGTGGTCAAGCGCGTCAAGCGCTGCGTCATGGTCACCCAGGCCCAGCCGGGACTGCCCGTGGACAACCGGGTCCTGAAGACGCGCGSYGSCGCCCGGGGCATGTGCGTCGGCATCCACACCGACGTCGTGACGCCCGCGCCCATCGCCCTCGGCGACACGGTGGTGGTCCGGTGAACCGGCGCACCCTCGCGGCCCTGCTCGCCCTTGCCGCCGTGCCCGCCCTGGTCACCGGCTGCGAGTCCGGCGACGACAAGGCGGCGGACGGTGCCCCGGGGGCCACGGCGGGCGCCGGGTCCGCGCTCGCCGCCGTCGACACGCTCACCGTCAAGGGCCGTGCGCCGAAGACCGGTTACGACCGGGCGAGGTTCGGCACCGCCTGGGCCGACACGGACTCCAACCGCTGTCCGACCCGGGACGACATCCTCAAGCGGGACCTGAAGGACGTCACGTACGAGGGCGGGGAGTGCCGGGTCGCCTCCGGCAAGCTGGCGCCCGACCCCTACACCGGCAGGGAAGTGACGTTCCGGCGCGGGCGCAGCCAGGTCGACATCGACCATCTCGTCGCCCTCTCCGACGCCTGGCAGAAGGGCGCCTTCCAGTGGGAGCCGAGCAAGCGCATCGCCTTCGCCAACGACCCGCTCAACCTCCTCGCCGTCGACGCGGGCCCCAACCGGGGCAAGGGCGACGGCGACACCGCGACCTGGCTGCCGCCGAACAAGGGCTACCGGTGCGCGTACGTGGCCGGTCAGGTCGCGGTGAAGAAGAAGTACGGGGTGTGGGTGACCGGGGCCGAGCGGGACGCCATGAAGAAGGTGCTCGCGTCCTGCCCGGAGGAGGAACTGCCCGCGGGCGACGCGCCGACCACCGCTCCGGGACGCTTCCACGCGCGCTGACGCGGCGCTCCGGACGAGGTGACACGGGGTGCGGCACCGGCGTGCGGCACCCGCTGTGAGCGGGGCCCGTGCCGGGGCGTCAGCTCGCGAGCTTGTCCAGGTCGAGGATGTCGCCGGTGGGCGGGGTGGCCTTGACCGGCTTGTCGTAGTCGCCGAAGGACAGGGTCTCCGGTGTGCCGCCCTTGGTCAGGGTGTCGACCCGCAGCAGATAGGGCTTGCCCTCCGTGGCCACGTAGAGCTCGTACTTCTCCTTGCCGTCGCTCTCGGTGAGCTTGATCGCGGGGACGCCGTCGACCGTGGTCGCGCCGCCTCTGCGGGCCGCCGAGTGGACGTCCTTGAAGTCGGCGAGCACGGTGTCGAGGTCGCAGAACCCGGCGATCTCCTTGGCGTCGGAGCTCGTCGCCTTCGTCTTCGCCCACCGGTCGGCGAGCATGTCGACCGCGGCCTGTACGTCGGACGCGGGCTCCCCCTTGCTCTGCGCGCGCAGGAACTTCTCGTCGTACTTCATGTAGACGGTGTCGCCCGGGATGATCAGCTCGATCGAGCCCTGTCCGTTCATGCCCATCGTGCCCGCGCAGGTGCCGGTGGTGTCCAGGGCCATGTCCAGCGAGATCCGCCCCTCCTCCGCGTCGGTCACGGCGCCCTTCATGCGCAGCGACGCGGCCTTGGAGGTCGCCTCGACCGCCTTGTCGGCGATCTCGCCGCCGGACATCCCGGCGAAGGGGTCCTTGGCCGCGCCGGTCTTCCCGGCGGCCCGCTTCGCGGCTCCGGCGGCCTTGCCGTCCTCGGAGCCGCAGGCGGTGAGTCCGGCCGTGGCGGCGAGTGCGAGGCAGGCCGCGGCGATGACGTGGCGGTGCGGACGGGCACGGTGCTGACGCATGGAGATCCCCCCAGGGAAGTCGGTCGATGGCTCCATGAGAGCAGGTGGGTGTGAACCGAGTCAACACGAGAACTGTGTACGCATGAGTTAACGGCCGTGAAGTGCTCCGTGGTGCGCGCATCCCCGCTATGCTCGACGCCGCGCGATCGACCCCGCGCGGTGGAGGGGAGCTGCACGATGACGCCGTCGGACGAGACGACCGAGGTCACCGCCGCCGGTATCGCCCGGCTCGCCGGGGTCGGCCGGGCCGCCGTCAGCAACTGGCGGCGCAGGCACGGCGACTTCCCCAAACCCGTCGGGGGCACCGACACCAGCCCCGCCTTCGCCCTCGCCGAGGTCGAGCGGTGGCTGCGCGCCCAGGGCAAGCTCGTCGAGGTCCCCCTGCGTGAGCGCCTCTGGCAGCAGCTCGCCGGGCACCCCGCGGGCCCCGCCACCGCCCTCGCGCACACCGGCCTCGCCCTGCTGCTCCTCCAGGACCGGCCCGCCGCCTGGCCCGCGCTCGGCGCTGTCTCCGACGAGCGGCTCGCGGAGCTGCTGCCCGGGGAGCTCGACGACGTGGTGACGGCACGCTTCGGGATACGGCGGAAGCGGGCCGTACGCATCCCCGCCCCCGCCGAACTGCTGCCCTCGGCCGCACTGTTGCGC
>NZ_JASKYR010000795.1:0-2936 GCF_041028215.1 Streptomyces flavofungini | reverse complement strand
GTGCGGGGCTACATGTCGCGGCCCACGATGAAGGCGCCGAGTGCGATGAGTTCCTCGCGTGCGGAGGGGTCGAGGGCGGCGTCGCGCAGGGCCGCCTCGCCGAGTTCGAGGCGCCGGGTGGCCTCGGCGACGGCCCAGGTCCGGCCGCCCGCGGCCTCGACGAGGTCGGCGGCGCGGCGCAGTTCGGCCTCGTCGGGCTCGTCGGGGGCGCTGAGCCAGGCGGCCAGTTCGACGCTTGAGGTGCCCTGTTTGTTCAGCGCGTACGCCACGGGCAGGGACTTCTTGCGCGTACGCAGGTCGTTGTGGACGGGTTTGCCGGTGCGGGCGGGGTCGCCCCAGACGCCGAGCACGTCGTCGATGAGCTGGAAGGCGATGCCGACCTGGTCGCCGTAGAGGGCGAGGGCGTCGACGACGGTGACGGGCGCCCCGGCGAGGACCGCGCCGATCGCGGCGCTCGCCGAGAGCAGCGCGCCGGTCTTGCCCGCGGCCATCTCCACGCACTCGTCGACGCCGACGTGGGATCTTCGCTCGAACGACATGTCGAGCACCTGGCCGCGTATCAGGTCGCGGGTGGCGCGGGAGAGCAGCCGGGCGGCGGTCGCCGCGGTCGGCCGCCCGCACTCCAGGAGCACTTCCTGGGCGAGGGCGAGCAGGGCGTCGCCGGTGAGGATGGCGCCCGCGGAGCCCCACAGGGACCAGACGGTGGGGCGGTGGCGGCGCTGCTCGTCCCCGTCCATCAGGTCGTCGTGGAGGAGTGAGAAGTTGTGGACGAGTTCGACGGCGACGGCGCCGGGCAGGCCGGTCTCCTCCGGTGCGCCCGCCGCCTGGGCGGAGAGCAGGGCGAGGGCGGGGCGTACCGCCTTGCCGCCGCCGTCGGAGACCTGGGCGCCGGCGGCGTCGATCCATCCGAAGTGGTAGGCCGCCTGGTGGCGGCTCTCCTCGTCGAGGCGGTCGAGCGCGGTGCGCAGGGCGGGGGTGAGCGTGTCGCGCACCCGGTGCAGGCTGCTCGGTGTCGGGGTCACGCCCGGCACTCCGTGAGGTCCGTGGGGGCGGTGGGCGTCTCGGTCATGTGGTACCTCTCCGCGTGAACTCGGCACTGGGATGGCATGACAAAGCCCCGGTGCCGTGCTCGAGCGGCGTTGCTGAGAGCACCGGGAGGGAAGCGCACAAGGGGGTGACGGACGAGCGTGGGAGTGGCGCCCGTCGGGCGCCGGTTCACTGCTGTGGCTCGGCGGGCGCCGGTTCACCGCTGCGGACGGCCTCTAGAGCGAGGTGCCGACCTTCAGGGCGAGGTCGATGAGGCGGTTGGAGTAGCCCCATTCGTTGTCGTACCAGCCGACGACCTTGACCTGCGGGCCCATCACGCGGGTGAGTCCCGCGTCGTAGATGCAGGAGGCCGGGTCGGTGACGATGTCGGAGCTGACGATGGGGGCCTCGGTGTAGGAGAGCAGGCCCTTGTAGGCGCCTTCGGCGGCCTTCGCGTAGGCCTCGTTGATCTCCTCCACCGTGGTGGGGCGGCTCGTGGTGACCGTCAGGTCGGTGACCGATCCTGTCGGTACGGGCACGCGCAGCGCGAACGCGTCGAGGCGGCCCTTGAGTTCGGGCAGGACCAGGCCGATGGCCTTGGCGGCGCCGCTGGACGTCGGCACCACGTTGACGGCGGCCGAGCGGGCGCGTCGCAGGTCCTTGTGCGGGGCGTCCTGGAGGTTCTGGTCCTGGGTGTAGGCGTGGACCGTGGTCATCATGCCGTACTCGATGCCGACGCTGTCGTGCAGCACCTTGGCCAGGACGCCGAGGCAGTTGGTGGTGCAGGAGGCGTTGGAGATGATCGAGTGCCGCGCGGGGTCGTACAGGTCGTCGTTGACGCCCAGGACGATGGTGACGTCCTCGTCACTCGCGGGGGCGGCGATGATCACCTTCTTGGCGCCGCCGTCGATGTGCGCGCGGGCCTTCTCCGCCTTGGTGAAGATGCCCGTGGACTCGATGACGACGTCCACGCCCAGGTCGCCCCAGGGCAGTTGGGCGGGGTCACGCTCGGCGAGGACCTTGACCGTGCGGTCGCCGACGCGGATCGCGCCGGTCTCGGCGGTGACCTCTTCGGGGTAGCGGCCGAGGACCGAGTCGTAGGCCAGGAGGTGGGCCATGGTCGGAACGTCGCCCAGGTCGTTGACGGCGACGATCTCCAGGTCCGCGTTTCTGGCGGCGACGGCCCGGAAGACGTTCCTCCCGATGCGGCCGAAGCCGTTGATACCCACACGAACAGTCATGCGTTCCTCTCACGACGGTTAAGAGCTCGACGGTGACAGGGAGGCGGCCGCGCATGACGCATCGCGCTGCGGCGCCCACCCGAAACACCATAAGCAACTTGTATAAGCTATCAATACATAGCCGCTCCGCAAGCTATAGGCTCCCCCGCGTGCACACCTCCCGGAACGACCTGAGTGTGGCTCAGTTCATCGATGTCCTCGATGACTTCAACCGTTTCTACATCCGGTTGCCACGTCGGCGAAACCACGCCTTCAGCACGCTGTCGGTGCTCGACGCCCTGGCCTGCGACGGGGCCCCGAAACGGCTGACCGAACTGATCGCGAGCGAGCAGCTCAGCCAGCCGGGGCTGACCCAGCTCGTTCAACGCCTGGAACGTGACGGCCTCGTGGTACGCGAAAGCGACCCGCGCGACGGCCGCGCCGTCCTCGTGCGTCTCACCGAGGAGGGCCGCGGCGTCGGCGAGTCGCGGAGCCGGGAGCGGACCGAGCAGCTCACGCCGCTCATCGCGGGCCTCACCCCCGAGGAGCGCGGCGCGCTCGCCGGGGCGCTGCCCGCCCTGCGGCAGCTCGCACGGCTCGGCCGGGAGGAGCGGCAGGGGCGGCGGGGACGGCAGGAGCGGCGGAAACAGCGGGGCCGGGACAGCGCCGGGGGTGCCGTCAGCTCTGACG
>NZ_JASKYR010000794.1:0-3197 GCF_041028215.1 Streptomyces flavofungini | reverse complement strand
GTGAGGGACCCCCCTGGGCGAAGAGAGTGGAGTCATCGCAGAGAGCGACGGCACCACCGAGAACCCGAGGGGCATGAGATGTTCGAGTACGAGATGCACCAGATGCGCGCCGCCGAGCTGGCCCGGGAGGCCGACCGCCGCCGCCTGGTCCGCGAGGCCCGCCGCATCCGCCGCGCCGTCCGACGCTCGGCACGCGACGAAGCCGAGGGGCGGGTGAGCGCGCCCGCCTGGAAGACCCGGTCCGCCAGGACCGTCTGACATGACGGGCGTCAGGCCCACGCTTCCGCGGCGGAGCACCGGGACGGCTCCGCCGCGGACCACCACCGCGATATCGGGTCCCGCGCCGTCGGCGCACTGTGCGATGCTCGCCGCTGTGGAAACCAGGTCCGTCAGCCCGGTGTTCGTCGGCCGCACCGATGAACTGGGCGTACTGAACGAAGCACTCGCCCGCGCCACGGGCTCCCCGCTCGAAGGAGCCGGGGGCCCGGGCCCCGGCGAGCCGCAGGCGTTGCTGCTCGGCGGCGAGGCGGGCGTCGGCAAGACCCGCCTGGTGGAGGAGTTCACGGCGGCGGCCGAGCGGCAGGGTGCCGTCGTCGCGCTCGGCGGCTGCGTCGAGATCGGCGCCGACGGCCTGCCGTTCACGCCCTTCTCCACCGCCCTGCGCGCCCTGCGCCGCCGCCTGCCCGAGGAGCTGGCCGCCGCGGCCGAGGGCCAGGAGGAGGAGCTCGCCCGGCTGCTGCCCGAACTGGCCGCCCCCGCCGCGCACCACGGCCCCGGCAGCCGCTCCGACGAGCAGGGCATGGCCCGCCTCTTCGAGCTCACCGCCCGCCTCCTTGAGCGCCTCTCGCGCGAGCGGACCGTCGTCATCGCCCTGGAGGACCTGCACTGGGCCGACACCTCCACCCGGCACCTGCTCGCCTACCTCTTCCGCACCCTGCGCGGCGGCCGCCTCGTCCTTCTCGCCACCTACCGCGCCGACGACATCCACCGCCGCCACCCGCTGCGCCCCCTCCTCGCCGAACTGGACCGGCTGCGGACCGTGCGCCGCATCGAGCTCGGCCGGCTGAGCAAGGACGAGGTCGCCCGCCAGATGGCCGGGATTCTCGCCGTCGAACCCGAACCCTCCCTGGTCGACGACGTCTTCGAACGCTCCGACGGCAACGCCTTCTTCGTCGAGGAACTCGCCGTGGCCGCCCACGGCAGCAGCTGCGCGGGCCTGACCGACTCGCTGCGCGACCTGCTCCTCGTACGCGTCGAGGAGCTGCCCGAGGACACCCAGCGCGTCGCGCGCGTCGTCGCCGAGGGCGGCTCCACCGTCGAGTACCCGCTCCTCGCCGAGGTCGTGGGGCTCGGCGAGGACCACCTGATCGAGGCGCTGCGGGCGGCGGTCGGCACCAACATCCTGCTCGCCTCGCCCGACGGCGACGGCTACCGCTTCCGGCACTCCCTGGTCCGCGAGGCCGTCAGCGACGACCTGCTGCCCGGCGAGCGCTCCCGCATCAACCGCCGCTTCGCCGAGGCACTGGAAGCCGGCCCCGCGCTCGTCGCCGCCGACCAGCGCGCCGCCCGGCTCGCCACGTACTGGTACCACGCGCACGACGCGGCCAAGGCCCTGCCCGCCGTCCTGCGCGCCTCCGTCGAGGCCCGCCGCCGCCACGCCTACGCCGAACAGCTCCGCCTGCTCGAACGGGCCATGGAACTCTGGGACGACACCCCCGGGGCCGTCCGCGAGGAACTCCGCCCCGCCGACTACGTGGAGGGCTACCCGCCCTGCGGCTGCGACCCCGCCACCACCCCGCTGCGCTATCTGGACCTGATGGCCGAGGCGACCGTCGCCGGACGGCTCTGCGGCGAACGCGAACGTGCCCTGAAGATCACCAAGCGCGCCCTGCGGCTCCTTGAGGACGAGAACGACCCCCTGCGGGCCGCCTGGTTCTGGGTCTCGCGCTCCCGCCTCGTCTCCACCCTCGGCCGGGGCGACGGCTGGGCGGAGATCGCCAAGGCGCAGGAGCTGATGCGCGGCCTGCCGCCCTCCGAGGTGCACGCCGACGTCCTGGTCCACCGCGCCTCCTGGGGCATGCTGCACGAGCCGGGCCCGGAGACCATGGCCGCCGCCGAACGCGCCGTCGAGTACGCCCGCATGGTCAAGGCCGACACCATCGAGCTCAACGCCCGCCTCACCCGGGGCAACCTCCTCATCGAGGCGGGCGACCCCGAGACCGGTCTGGCCGAGATGTACGAGGTCAGGGACCGCGTCGTCGAACAGGGCCTGGTCACCGACCTCAGCCGCGCCCACATCAACCTGCCCTCCGCCCTCGAAGGCGTCGGCCGCTCCGCCGAGTCCGTGAAGGTCGCGATGGAGGGCATCGCGTTCTGCCGCACGTACGGCCTGATGGACACCGAGGGCTGGGTCTGGGGCAACGCCGCCGAGTCCCTGCTCTCGCTCGGCCGCTGGGACGAGGCGGCCGAAGCCGTCGCCCAGACCCACCGCTGCGCGCAGAGCGACAAGCCCCGCGGCTCCGCGGCCCAGTGCTCCGCGCGCATGGCGCTGCACCGGGGCGAGACCGCGGCGGCCACCCGGTACCTCCAGAGCGCCCACCACCACTACGGCAGCCACGACCCGCAGCCGCAGTACATCCTGCCGCTGGCCGCCATCGCCCTCGGCATCGCCGCCGCCGAGGGCCGCGTCCTGGACGGCCGCGCCGAGGTGGAGCGCGGCCTCGCCTCCGGCCTGCCCTTCGGCACCTACAAGTACGGCTGGCCGCTGCTCCTCGCCGCCGCCACGATGGAGGCCGACAACCGCGGTCTGCCCGCCGCCGAGCCGGGGCGCCCCGAGGCCGTCGCCCGCATCCGCGCCGTCACCAAGTCCCTCGCCACCCCCATCCCGCTCTGGCGCGCCTACGACGAGTGGACCCGCGCCGAGCTCCTGCGCTCCGAGGGCCGTGACAAGGCCGCCGACTGGGCCGCCGTGGTCGAAGCCGTCGAGCCCCTCGACCGCCCCTTCGACCTGGCCAGCGTCCGTCTCCGCCTCGCCGAGGCGCTGCTCGCCCCGGACGGCACCGACCGCGACGCCGCCGCCCGGCTGCTCCGCCAGGCCCGCGAGACGGCCGGGCGGCTCGGCGCGAGGCCGCTGGCCGACGCGGTCACCGGGCTCGCCCAGCGGGCCCGCCTCACGCTCGACCCGGCCGAGCCCGGTG
>NZ_JASKYR010000793.1:0-3030 GCF_041028215.1 Streptomyces flavofungini | reverse complement strand
ATCTCAGGTCCGTCGGGGCCCCCGTCGCCGCGGGGCCCGTCGAAACACCCCCGGCCACGCCCGGGTACCCGCGCCTGCGGGCGGTCGGCGACGACGAACGGGCGGCGGTCGACCCCGCGGAGTTCCGGCGCGTGCTCGGAAACTTCGCCACCGGGGTCACAGTGATCACCGCGCCGCCCGCCGACGGCACCTCAGCGGGACCGGCCGGACCGGCGGGGTTCGCCTGCCAGTCCTTCGCGTCGCTCTCGCTCGCCCCGCCCCTCGTCTCCTTCATGGTGGCGCGGACCTCGACGTCCTGGCCGCGCATCGCGCGCGCGGGCGTCTTCTGCGTGAACGTACTCGGCGCCGGTCAGGCCGGGCTCTGCCGGGCCTTCGCGGTCAGCGGGGCGGACAAGTTCGCCGGGGTGGAGTACGACGCGGCGCCCGTGTCCGGTGCGCCGCGCCTGTCCGGGGCGACGGCCTGGATCGACTGCACGATCCAGGCGGTGCACACCGGGGGCGACCACCTCATCGTCGTCGGCCGGGTGGACGCGCTCGGCGCGACGACGGACGACGACGAGGGACCGCTCCTCTTCCACCGGGGCGCGTTCGGCCGCCTCATCCGGTGACGGCGGGCGTCCGGCGCCGGATCACCAGGGCCATCAGCGCGGCCGCCGCGCACAGCGCCCCGGAGGCGTACCACATCACGTCGTACGAGCCGAAGGCGTCCCGCGCGACACCGCCGAGGAAGGCGACGAGAGCGGCGCCGACCTGGTGCGAGGCCAGGACCCAGCCGAAGACGATCGCGCTGTCGTCGCCGTACTGCTCGCGGCAGAGAGCGAGGGTCGGCGGGACGGTGGCCACCCAGTCGAGGCCGTAGAAGACGATGAAGAGCAGCATCGGCGGGTGGACGGTCGGCGCGAGCAGCAGGGGCAGGAAGAGCAGCGAGACGCCGCGCAGCGCGTAGTAGACGGCGAGCAGGCGACGCGCGTCGAAGCGGTCGGTGAACCAGCCGGAGGCGATCGTGCCCACGACGTCGAAGACACCGATGACGGCGAGCAGTGAAGCGGCGGCCTGGACGGGCATGTGCTCGTCGTGCGCGGCGGGTACGAAGTGCGTCTGGACCAGCCCGTTCGTGGAGGCGCCGCAGATCGCGAAGGTCCCCGCGAGCAGCCAGAACGGCCCGGTGCGCGCCGCATCCCTGAGCACCCTCAGCGTGCGCCGGGCGGCCCCCGGCACGGCGGGCGGCTTCGCCACGAACGCCTCGGCCCCGTACGGCTTCAGCCCGACATCGGCCGGATGGTCGCGCAGCAGCAGCCATACGAACGGGACGACGGCCAGGGCGGCGAGCGCGACCGTCACGGCGGCGGGACGCCAGTCGTGCTCCTCCACCACCCAGGAGAGGACGGGAAGGAAGATCAGTTGTCCGGAGGCGGAGGCGGCCGTGAGGACGCCGGTGACCAGACCGCGCCGCTCGGTGAACCAGCGGTTGGTGACGGTGGCCGCGAAGGCGAGCGCCATGGAGCCGGAGCCGAGCCCGACCAGCAGCCCCCAGCACAGCAGGAGCTGCCAGGCGGAGTCCATCCACACCGTGAGGCCGGAGCCGAGCGAGATGACGATCAGGGCGACCGCGACGACCCTGCGGATGCCGAAGCGGTCCATCAGGGCGGCGGCGAAGGGGGCGGTGAGCCCGTACAGCGCGAGGTTGACGGAGACGGCGAGGCCGATCGTGCCGCGCGACCAGTCGAACTCCTCGTGCAGCGGGTCGATGAGCAGGCCCGGCAGGGAGCGGAACGCGGCCGCGCCGATGATCGTCACGAAGGTCACCGCGGCGACGAACCAGGCGCGGTGGACGCGGCGGCGGGCGGGTCGGGGCGTGCGGTCGCGTACGCCCGTCGCGGGCGACTCGGTTGTCTGGGTCACGTCACACAGCATCCGGCCATGGCCGACGCCGTACGAGTGGCCCGAGGGACAGTGTTCGCTAGGATCGGGCCATGGCCGGCAGAGGAGCACCCACCCCCGCGCACCGCGTCGTCGTCCTGGCCCTGGACGGCGTGATCCCGTTCGAACTCGGCATCCCCCAGCGCATCTTCGGCCGCGCCCGCACCCCGGAGGGCAGGCCTCTGTACGAGGTGGTGACCTGCGGCGTACGCGGTCCGGGCCCGATCCGCACCGACGCCGACTTCGACATCACGGTCGTCCACGGCCCCGAGGCACTGGCCACGGCGGACACGGTGGTGGTCCCGGCCTCCTACGAACTCGGCCCGGTGTTCGAGGAGGGCAGACTGACCGAGGAACTGACCGCGGCCCTCGCCCACCTCCCCGCGGGCGCACGCCTGGTGGCGATCTGCACGGGCGGCTACCTGCTGGCCGCGGCGGGCCTCCTCGACGGCCGCCCGGCGACCACCCACTGGTCGTCGGCGGAACACTTCCAGGCGTTGTTCCCGCGGGTCAAGGTGGATGCGGATGTGCTGTTCATCGACGACGGGGAGGTGCTGACCTCGGCGGGCGTGGCGGCGGGAATAGACCTCTGCCTCCATCTCGTACGCCGTGACCACGGCAGCGCGGTCGCCAACGACGTGGCCCGTCGTACGGTCGTGCCGCCGCACCGGGACGGCGGGCAGGCCCAGTACATCCAGCGCCCGGTGCCCGAGCCGCAGCTCGCGACCACGCGGACGGCCCGCACCTGGGCACTCGGCCGCCTGGACCAGCCGCTCCAGCTCCGCGACATGGCCGAGCAGGAGGCGATGTCGGTGCGGACCTTCACCCGCCGGTTCCGCGAGGAGGTCGGGATGAGCCCCGGCCAGTGGCTCACCCAGCAACGGGTGGAGCGCGCCCGGCACCTCCTGGAGTCCAGCGACCTGTCCGTGGACCACATCGCGAGGGCCGCCGGTTTCGGCACGGCCCAGTCGATGCGCCAGCACCTGCAATCGGCCCTGGGAGTCACCCCCACCGCGTACCGCCGCACGTTCCGCGAGATCGCCACGGGGTGAGAACACGGACGGGCGGCAGCCGCGCCACAGCGGGAGGGGGTCAGAACGTGAGGACGGC
>NZ_JASKYR010000792.1:0-4100 GCF_041028215.1 Streptomyces flavofungini | reverse complement strand
GGACGCACCCCGCCATTGTCCCCCGCGGCACCGCGCGCGGCAGGGGGCGGCCCACTCGCGGCCCGCCCGCCTACTTGAGGCGCTCCTCGATGCGGTCGCGCATGGAGTCCATGCTGAAGCCGCGCGGGTCCACCTTGCCCGGCTGCCACTCCAGGTGGCCGATCACCGAGCGCTCGGTCCAGCCGTGGTGGCGGCAGATCGCCGCCGAGACCCTCTCGATGGCCTCGAACTGCTCCTCGGTCCAGGGGTCCTCGCCGTCGCCGAGGTTCTCGCACTCGAAGCCGTAGAAGTGGCGGTTGCCGTCGGTGTTCGCCTCGTTGTCCGGGGGCAGGCGTTTCTCGGCGATGACTGCCCGCAGGACGTCGTCGTCGCCGAGTCCCGCGTGGTTGGCGCGGCCGTATCCCACGAGGTGGACGCGGCCGTCCTTGGTGATCACGCCGTGGCAGAGCGGACCAGGCAGCGAGGCGTACCCGTCGCGGCAGATCTCGACCGTGCGCTCGCTGCCCCTGGTCACGGTGTGGTGGATGACGACGCCGTGCACGGGCCCCCAGGGGCCCTTGTGATTGCGGTTGTGGTGCTCCCAGTCGCCTACTTCGACGACGGTGACGCCTTCGTCTCGAAGGATGTCCAGAAAGCGACCCGCGGACATGGGTGGGGCCATGACCGCCTCCTTTGCGGGGCGCGACGGCCGCCTGTCGCGACCGCCTCATATGCCCTGCTTGTACCGGAGAATGGGAGCCCGGACCAGCCGTTCGGACACGATCCGTGGCTTGTTCGGGCACCGTGCGAGCCGATCCGGTCAGTTGCCGCGCAGGAAGGCGTCGCCGTTCGCCGCGATGTGGGACTCCACCGCCTGGAGTGCCTGCGCCGTGGCCTCGGGGGAACCCGAGCCCCTGCGCTCCGCGTAGTACGCCGCGCCGAGCTTTCTCAGGAGCGCGTCGCCCGCACGCTTCTCCTGGACCTCGTCGATCTTCTGCTTGCCCTGAGTGAGGCCGCGCTGCGCCTGCTCCTTGGCGCGATCCAGGAAGCCCGCCATTGCTGTCTCCTGCCGGTCGGTGTGAAAAGTGTGAAAAGTGTGAAAGGTGTGGAAGGGGTCGAAGGGGTGAAGGGTGTGAATGCCTCGCATGTGGTTCAACGGGCGCCCCCGCCGCCGAGTTCCCGTACGCCCCCCGACTGGTCCGAACGGGTGGAATCGCCCCTCCTGCCCCGCCGAAGCGTGATCCATTCCCGCTCTTTTGTGTAATGGCGCCGCCACGCAGCGTGCTGGAAGGGTGTTCTGCGCATATCACCGCAGGTACTCGGGAGGGCGTAGCCAATGTCGGTAGGCGAAGAGATCCGCGCTGAGTCGGACAAGCCGCAGCAGAGTCTCGGCACATCGGCCGCACGGAATCTGGCCACCACCACCAAGTCGGCCCCGCAGATGCAGGAGATCAGCTCGCGCTGGCTGCTGCGGATGCTGCCGTGGGTGCAGGTGCAGGGCGGCACGTACCGGGTGAACCGCAGGCTGAGCTACTCGGTCGGGGACGGCAGGGTGACCTTCGTGAAGACGGGCGACCAGGTCCAGGTCATCCCCGCCGAACTGGGCGAGCTGCCGGCGCTGCGGGACTTCGACGACCAGGAGGTGCTCGGCGAGCTCGCCTCCCGCTGCCGCCAGCGGGAGTACGCCGCGGGCGAGGTCCTGACCTCCTTCGGCAGCCCGTCGGGCGAGGTCTTCCTGCTCGCGCACGGCCGGGTCGAGAAGGTCGGCACCGGTCCCTACGGCGACGACACCGTGCTCGGAACGCTCGCCGACGGCTCCTACTTCGGGGAGCAGGCGCTCCTGGACCCGGAGGCCATCTGGGAGTACACCGCGCGCGCGGCCACCGCCTGCACGGTGCTCATCCTGCCGCGCCAGGACCTCGAACAGGTCGCCGAGCGCAGCGAGGCCCTGAGCGGCCACCTCCAGCGGCTGCGCTCCATCCCGGCCCAGCGCACCAACAACTTCGGCGAGGCGCCCATCGACCTCTCCGCGGGCCATGTCGGCGAGGCCGTCCTGCCGGGCACCTTCGTGGACTACGAAACGGCGCCGCGCGAGTACGAACTGAGCGTCGCGCAAACGGTTTTGCGCATCCACACGCGCGTGGCCGACCTCTACAACCAGCCGATGAACCAGACGGAGCAGCAGTTGCGGCTCACCGTCGAGGCGCTCAAGGAGCGCCAGGAGCACGAGCTGATCAACAACCGTGAGTTCGGCCTCCTGAACAACTGCGAGTACGACCAGCGCGTCCAGCCGCACGACGGCGTGCCGAGCCCCGACGACCTGGACGAACTGCTCAGCCGCAGGCGCGGTTCCAAGCTGTTCCTCGCCCACCCGCGCGCGATCGCCGCGTTCGGCCGCGAGCTCAACAAGCGCGGACTCGTCCCCGAGACCATCGACATGGCCGGGAACAGGATTCCGACCTGGCGCGGTGTGCCGATCTTCCCGTGCAACAAGATCCCGGTCACCGAGGCCCGTACGACGTCCATCATCTGCATGCGTACGGGCGAGGAGGAGCAGGGCGTCATCGGACTGCGCCAGAGCGGCATCCCCGACGAGATCGAGCCCAGCCTGTCCGTGCGGTTCATGGGCATCAGCGAGCAGGCGATCATCTCGTACCTGGTGTCGACGTACTACTCCGCGGCCGTGCTCGTCCCCGACGCGCTGGGCGTCCTGGAGAACGTCGAGATCGGCCGCTGGCAGTGAGCCCCGGGCCGTGTCCGTGGCCGCGACGCGGGGTACACCCCTTCCGTACGCGCCCACAGGCCGAGGACCCGCCACCGTCCACATCCTTCCCGGGGTGAGTCCATGACGGACACGACGACGGACACGGCGGGCGCGGCGGTCCCGGCGCAGGGGCCGGGCGAGGGGCCGGGTGAGGGGCAGGAGGCCGCGGATATCCTCGCCGCGGCGCGGGCCCACGTCGACCCGGAGCTGCGCGCGGCGGTCGACTCGCTGCCCGGAGCCATGCGCAGGGTCGCGCGCTACCACCTGGGGTACGAGCACGCCGACGGCACACCGGCCACGGGCAACGGAGGCAAGGCCATCAGGCCCGCCCTCGTGCTCGCCGCGGTGCGGGCGCTCGGCGGCGAGGAGAAGACGGCGTTCCGGGCCGCCGCGGCCGTGGAGCTGACCCACAACTTCACGCTCCTGCACGACGACGTGATGGACCGCGACACTACGCGCAGGCACCGGCCCACCGCCTGGACCGTGTTCGGCGACGCCGCCGCGATCCTCACCGGCGACGCCATGCAGGCCCTGGCGCAGCGGATGTTCGCCGACGACCCCCACCCGGCCGCGCGGGAGGCCGCCATCCGGCTCGCCCTGTGCGTCGAGGAGCTCTGCGAGGGGCAGTTCATGGACTGCTCCCTGGAGAGCCGCGCCCCGGACCAGGTCACGCTCGACGAGACCCTGGTGATGGCCGAGGCCAAGACCGGTGCGCTGCTCGGCTGCGCCTGCGCCATCGGAGGGCTGTACGCGGGCGCGGGKCGSGAGGARGCGGACGCGCTCGACGGCTTCGGCCGCCAGGCGGGGCTCGCCTTCCAGCTCATCGACGACGTCATCGGCATCTGGGGCGATCCGGGGCGTACGGGCAAGCCGGCGGGCGCCGACCTCACGGCCCGCAAGAAGTCCCTGCCGGTGGTCGCCGCGCTCACCTCGGGCACCCCGGCGGCGGCGGAGCTCGCCGAGCTGTACGGCGGCCCGCCGGGCGCGGACGACGACGAGCCCGCGCGCACGGCGGGCGCGGTGGAGCGCGCGGGCGGCCGTGACTGGGCGCAGGCGCACGCGGCCGACCGGATGTCGCGCGCCATAGGGCTGCTCGCGAGGGCGGTCCCCGACCCGGAGTCGGCGGGCGGCCTGCTCGCCCTCGCGGAGTTCGTGACCCGGCGCACGCACTGAGGACGTACGTACCGGGGACACACCCTGAGAAGGGCGCGAAAGGGCCCCGTATGCGCCGGAGTTCGGTGGCTGCGGGGCCCTCGCCCTGCCCCCGGGACGATCACTTAGGCTGCAACCGGCGGGCTCCCGGGCGCGGTGGTGCGCGGTGCGGCGCGCCGTTCGTTGCGGACGATCGGGGAGGCGC
>NZ_JASKYR010000791.1:0-3291 GCF_041028215.1 Streptomyces flavofungini | reverse complement strand
GGCCCGCCGCGGGCAGTTCGCGGACCGTGCCCGCGCGCAGCTCCGCCGCGAAGAGGCGGCCCGCCCCCCCCCCCCCCCCCCCCCCCCCCCCCCCCCCCCCCCCCCCCCCCCCCCCCCCCCCCCCCCCCCCCCCCCCCCCCCCCCCCCCCCCCCCCAGCAGGGAGAGCGGAGCGGGCATCGTGGGCTATGCGACGGACGCGGCGGCGGAGTTGGCCGCG
The DNA here is from genome assembly GCF_041028215.1 of Streptomyces flavofungini. Lineage (GTDB taxonomy): Bacteria > Actinomycetota > Actinomycetes > Streptomycetales > Streptomycetaceae > Streptomyces > Streptomyces flavofungini_B. The sequence continues at coordinate 3,073 of NZ_JASKYR010000791.1, read as the reverse complement.
TTCGCCCTGTCGGGCCGCCTCTTCGCGGCGGAGCTGCGCGCGGGCACGGTCCGCGAACTGCCCGCGGCGGGCCCGGTGATCGACCCGCGCCCCTCGCCCGACGGGCGGCACGTGGCGTACGTCTCCGGGGGCGCCCTGCGGGTCACGGGCGCCGACGGCGTGGGCGACCGGGTGCTCGCCGCGCCGGAGCCGGACGAGCGGGAGACGGTGACGTACGGCCTCGCGGAGCATGTCGCGGCCGAGTCGATGGCCCGGTACCGCGGGTTCTGGTGGTCCCCCGACTCCGACCGACTGCTTGTCGCGCGGGTCGACGACGCGCCGGTGCGGCGCTGGTGGATCGCCGATCCCTCGCACCCGGAGCGGGAGCCGGCGCGGATCGCGTATCCGGCCGCCGGGACCGACAACGCCGACGTACGCCTGTTCGTGCTGGCCCTGGACGGATCGCGGACCGAGGTGGTGTGGGACCGGAGCCGCTTCCCCTACCTCGCCCGGGTGCACTGGTCGGCGGACGGCGCACCGCTGCTGCTCGTGCAGTCCCGTGACCAGCGTGGGCAGCTCTATCTCGCGGTGAACCCGGAGAACGGGGCCACGCGGATGGTGCACGCGGAGGAGGACGCAGATTGGCTTGAACTGTTCGGTGGAGTTCCCTGCTGGTCGCCCAGCGGCAAGCTGGTCCGGATCGTCGACGAGGGCGGCGCGCGCGTCCTCGCGTGGGGCGAGAGACCGCTGACGGGAGCGCAGTTGCACGTGCGCGCGGTCCTCGACGTCACCGAGGAGGACATTCTGCTCTCGGCGTCGGCGGGGCAGGCGGCCGCCGACCCCGAGACGGGCGAGGTGCACGTCTACCGGGTCAACGAACTGGGTGTGGAGCGGCTCTCCAAGGAGCCCGGTGTCCACTCGGCGGTCCGCGCGGGCGGCCTCACGGTGCTGGTCTCCGCCGCCCTGCACCGCCCCGGCTCCCGGGTGCAGGTGCTGCGGGACGGCAAGCGGGTGGCCACCGTGGCCTCGTGCGCCGAGCGTCCGGGGCTCACGCCGCGCGTGACGCTCACCGAGGGGGGCACGCGGAGGATTCCGTGCGCCGTCCTGCTCCCCACGGAATACAAGGCGGCGGACGGGCCGCTTCCGGTACTGCTCGATCCGTACGGCGGGCCGCACGGCCAGCGCGTACTCCATGCGCACAACGCCTTCCTGACCTCCCAGTGGTTCGCCGACCAGGGGTTCGCGGTGATCGTGGCGGACGGCCGCGGCACCCCGGGCCGCTCCCCCGCCTGGGAGAAGTCGATCAGGAACGATCTGACGCTGACACTCGACGACCAGGTCCACGCCCTGCACGCCCTCGCCGAGACCCATCCACTGGACCTCGGCCGGGTCGCGATCCGCGGCTGGTCCTACGGCGGCTACCTCGCGGGGATGGCCGCGCTGCGCCGCCCCGACGTCTTCCACGCGGCGGTGGTCGGCGCCCCGGTGACCGACCTCAGGATGTACGACACGCACTACGAGGAGCGCTACCTCGGCGACCCGACGAAGACCCCGGAGACCTACCGCCACAACTCCCTGGTCGGCGACGAGGGTCTGCTCGGGGCCGTCGAGCCGCACCGCCCGATGCTCGTCATCCACGGCCTCGCCGACGACAACGTGGTGGTGGCGCACTCCCTGCGCCTCTCCTCGGCGCTGCTCGCCGAGGGCCGCCCGCACGAGGTCCTGCCCCTGTCGGGCGTGACGCACATGATGTCGGACGAGCGGATCGCGGAGAACCTGCTCCTCTTCCAGCTGGACTTCCTCAAGCGCTCGCTGGGCCTGTAGCGGCGGCGCCCGCGGCCTACGGCACGACCTGCTTCTCCTCCGCGAAGTGGCAGGCCGAGTCGTGCGCCGCGGGCCCCTCCTCGTACCGGAACTCCGCGGGCACCGCGAGCGCGGGCACCTCAAGGGCGCACCGCTCCCGGGCCTTCCAGCAGCGGGTGCGGAAGCGGCAGCCGGAGGGCGGATTGGCCGGTGAGGGCACGTCACCGCTGAGGATGATCCGCTCCCGGTGCTCACGGGCCTCGGGGTCGGGGACCGGCACGGCGGAGAGCAGCGCCTGTGTATAGGGGTGCGTGGGGTGGTCGTAGATCTCCTCGTCCGTACCGATCTCGACGATCCGCCCGAGGTACATCACGCCGACCCGGTCGGAGATGTGCCGCACGATCGACAGGTCGTGGGCGATGAAGACGTAGCTCAGGTCGAACTCGTCCTGGAGCTTCTCCAGGAGGTTGATGACCTGCGCCTGGACGGAGACGTCGAGGGCGGAGACCGGTTCGTCGGCGACGATCACCTCGGGCCGGAGCGCGAGCCCGCGCGCGATGCCGATGCGCTGGCGCTGGCCGCCGGAGAACTGGTGCGGATAGCGGTTGATGTACTCGGGGTTGAGGCCGACGACGTCCAGGAGCTCCTGGACCCGCTGCCGCCGCGAGCCCTTCGGCGCGACCTCGGGGTGGATCTCGTAGGGCTCCCCGATGATGTCGCCGACGGTCATGCGCGGGTTCAGCGAGGTGTAGGGGTCCTGGAACACCATCTGGATGTTGCGGCGCACCGCCTTGAGCGCGCGCCCCGACAGCCGGGTGATGTCCTCGCCCTTGTAGCGGATCTCGCCCTTGGTCGGCCGCTCCAGGTTGACCAGCATCTTCGCGACGGTCGACTTGCCGCAGCCGGACTCCCCCACGATGCCGAGCGTCTCGCCCTGGCCGAGGTCGAAGTCGACGCCGTCCACGGCCTTGACCGCGCCGACCTGCTTGCGGATGACGATGCCCTGGGTGAGCGGGTAGTGCTTGACGAGGCCCCGGACCTCCAGGATCGGCTCGCGCCCGGACTCCGGGCCGTGGGCCGCGTACGCCGACTCGGCCCGCGCCTTGTGCATGAGCTGCCGCGCCGTCTCGCCCTCCGCGGCGAGCTGCCTCCTGCTGACGTGTTCACCGTGCGGCATCGAGCGTCTCCTTCCAGAAGTGGCAGGCACTCCTGCGCTCGGCGGCCGGGCCCTCGTCCGTCACCCGGTACAGCGGCGGTTCGTCGTGGCGGCAGACGTCCTGGGCCATGGGGC
>NZ_JASKYR010000790.1:0-3429 GCF_041028215.1 Streptomyces flavofungini | reverse complement strand
GGGCGTGGTCGACCTCCTCGGCGCTGCGGCCGATCATCGTGCGGCGGGCGTGCGCGGCCTCGGCGGGCGGTACGTCGATGTCCTCGACGTCCCCCATCTCGTCGAGGCGCTCGGGCCCGTCCGCGTCGTCGAGCCCGGTCAGCTCGTCGACGTCGTCGATGCCGTCGATGCCGTCGATGCCGAGCGCGTCGTCAAGACCCTCCACGTCGTCGCGTTCGATGTCCTCGTCCACCTCGGGAAGCGCCTCCGTGCCCTCCTCCGGCGGTCCGGAGTCCGCGGGCGCCGCCGCCGCGAGCCCCTCGGCGAACCGGTCGAGCAGCCGCAGCACGGCGGACTCGACGGCCTGCGGGGTGTTCTCCTCGGTGATGCGCCCGTCCGCGGTGGCCGTGCCGCCGAAGACGAGATGCGCCCCCGCGTCGGCGGAGACGATCCGCACGGTCAGCGAGAGCCGGACGGAACCGGTGCCGCGCGCCTCGCTCCCCTCGCCCTCGACGGCGTACGTACCGTCGCCGCGGGCGTGGACGGCCGCCGCCCCCCGGTAGGTGATCGAGTGCCCCCCGACGCGCACTTTCAGCCGACCGGAGAGCGGCCCCGCCGCGTCCTCCGCGTCGCGCTGAAGTCCGGGCACCGCCCCCGCGACCCGCTCGGGGTCTGCGAGAACCTGCCGGAGACGCTCTGCCGGAACCGGAACGAACACCTCATGCTCCATGGCATTTGAGCCTACCCACGCACCCGCCCCTATGTGCATTGGTTCGGCGGAGCGTGTACGTCAGTTCGCGTAACGCGGATGCACCAGAGTGGACGCCGCAAGGCCCGGCACCCTGGTCCGCAGCACCGCGCGGGCCCCGGCGCGCACGACCTCGGAGCGCTCGGCGCCCGCGAGCACCGGGCGCGCCCGCGAGGCCAGCACGAACCCCCAGTCGCGCGCCGCCCGCATCCCCTGTGATGTGCGGTCGGGGCCCGCGGCGAACCCCGACTGGCGGCCTCCCACGCGGTACGGCACGGTCCGCAGGCCCGCCGCGCGGACGGTCGCCTCCACCGTCCAGAAGACGCGCGGCCTGGTCGACACGGGCCCCGCGTGCACGGCGATCCGGCCGCCGGGGGCCAGGACGCGGGTGGCGAGGCCGTAGAACTCCTGGGAGTAGAGCTTCGTGCTCGCCGTGATGCCGGGGTCGGGCAGATCGGAGATCACCACGTCGTACGTGCCGTGCGCGGCGCGCAGCCAGCGGAAGGCGTCCCCGGTCACCACCCGCACCCGGCGGTCGCGGTACGCGTGGCCGTTGAGCCCGCTCAGGGCCGGGTCGTGCCGGGCCAGGTCGACGACGCCCGCGTCCAGCTCGACCACGTCGACATGGCGCACGCCCCGGTGGCGCAGCACCTCGCGGGCGGCGAGGCCGTCACCACCGCCGAGGATGAGCACGCGCGCGTGGGGGCCGCTCATCGCGGGGTGGACGAGGCCCTCGTGGTACCGGTGCTCGTCGCGGCCGCTGATCCGCAGCCGGCCGTCGAGGTAGAGGTCGAGGGAGCGCCGCTCGCCGCCGGTCAGGACGACCTCCTGGACGTCCGTCTGGACGGCCACGCGCACATCGCCGCCGTAGACCGCGCGGCGCGCCGCCCGCTCGAAGTCGTCGACCAGGACGGCGGCCGTGGCGAGCAGGGACAGGACCAGCACGTTGGCGGTGAGCAGGACCCAGCGGGCGCGCCCGCTCAGGTCGTGCCGGAAGAGGCCGAGGACGAGCGCGCCGCCCGCGAGGGTGTTGACGGCCCCCGTGAAGAGGGCGCCGGTGAGCTGGCCGAAGAGCGGGAGCAGCAGGAACGGGAAGGCGAGGCCGCCGACCAGCGCCCCTACGTAGTCGGCGGCGAAGAGGTCGGCCACGGCGCCGCTCGCGTCCTGGCGCCGGATGCGCTGGATGAGGACCATCAGGAGCGGCACCTCGGCGCCGATGAGGATGCCGATGGCGAGGGAGAACGCGACGAGCAGCAGCCGGGAGCCGCCCGCCCACACCTCGCCCCGGTCGCCGGTCCACGCGAACGCCGCGTACAACGCCATGGCGCTGCACCCGCCCACCACGGCGAGCGCCGCCTCGACGAGGCCGAAGGAGACCGAGGCGCGGCACCGCAGCCGCTTGGCGAGCAGCGAGCCGATGCCCATGGCGAAGACCATCACGGAGAGCACGACCGAGGCCTGGGTGACGGAGTCGCCGATCAAGTAGGACGCGAGGGCGACCAGTTCGAGTTCGTAGACCAGCCCGCAGGCGGCGCAGACGAACACGCCCACGAGGACGAGGAAACGTCCCGCCCGGGGCGAGACCGGCAACGGCACGGACGACTGGATCACGCCTGGAACGCTACGTCACCACGCCCTGACGCCAAGTCACCCACAAGGGTGTAACTGGCCCGGCGGCGGTGTAGACGCGCCCTTTCCGGGTTCGGGACGCGGCGGGTGTCATCGGCTCCTCCGGAGGCGCCGCGGCTCAGAGCGCGGCGGGCAGCGGCAGCCGCACTCCCACCCGGGTCCGCGTGGCCACCAACTGGCCTTCCTGCGGATACGCGTGCCAGGTACGCCACATGACCGAGCCCTCGTGCCGCTGCGCGAGCAGCGCGGTGAAGGCGTGCGGGCTGCCGGGGAACACTCCGGCGAGGCCGTGCGGGTGCTCGGCGACGAGGGCGAGCAACTCCTGGGCGCGGCCCGCGAACTGGCCGCGCGAGAGGGTCTCGACACGCGCCGCGAACTCGTACTCCCAGTCGCCCACGCGCTTGGACACGCCCAGCGGGAGCGGCGTACTGCTGCCCGGGATGCAGGCGACGGTCTCGGAACAGGTGCCGCGCTCCTGCTCGATGAGGACCTGGTGCGAGGCTCCGAGCAGCCTCAACTCCATTTTCACGTCCGCCAGTTCGAGTTCCAGGGTGGCGAGGGCGGGCAGGGGCTCGCGGCCCAGGGCCCATGCGAGGTCCTCGGCGCGCGTGTCGGTATAGACAGTCTTCAAGGTCGTGAGCATGGGTCGGCTCCGCAAACACGCAATGGAGGTGGGACCGGCGCACCGTATCGGACCCGGGACGCCGAAATACCGGCTCGTGCCCACGAGCACGTCACGTACGGATGTCCCGGAATCGGACCTTGAAACCTGTGACGGACGTCGGGGCGGTGCTGATTGACGAGGGAATCATGGTCGACGACACTGCCACAGCACTTTTACCCAACTTCGTGCGCTTTCCATCCCCTCGGGGGCCGCACAGTTCAACTGTTCAGTCCCGTCCGCCCGGTACCGCACCGCGAGCACGCGCCCGCCGCGCCGGGGCACCCGCATACGCACCATGCCCCCGGCAACGTCGAAGCGCCCGGCGGAAGTTGCCTTCCCCGCCGGGCGCTCCATGGGATCGGTGGACCAGCTGCCCCGTGTCAGCTGCCTCCGCCGCATCCTCCCCCGC
>NZ_JASKYR010000079.1:0-15434 GCF_041028215.1 Streptomyces flavofungini | reverse complement strand
GTGGGTGAGGTGTGGGCCGGGGTGCGTGAGCGCGTGCTGGCGTTGCGGGATGCGCCGAACCGGCAGGCGGTGTTCGGCGCTTATTTCAAGGAGAGCGGTCACCGGTTCGAGCTGCGTCCCGTCCTGAGCGAGGAGCAGGTCGCCAGGGTGGAGCGACAGGACGGGGTGCGGTTTCCCGACGAGTACCGGAGCTTTCTGCTCGAGGTCGGCGCGGGCGGCGCCGGTCCCGACTACGGCCTGTTCACCATCGAGCCTCCCGAGCGGCTACCCGAGCCCGAGGCCGCACCCGAGCCCGAGCCGGAGCCCGGGACCGGGCCCGACTCCGACACGGCGTCCCCTCCCGCGCCGTTCCGTCCCGAGCGCACGGCGGAGTGGGCGGAGCACCAGGCGGCCGAGCCCGAGCGGACGGCCTACGGGGACTCCGACGAGGACATGGCACGGTTCCGCGAGGCCTATGCCGCCTGGGACAAGCGTGACGACGAGCTCCTCGACTCGCTGACCGAGGGCGCGCTCCACGTGAGCGACCAGGGCTGTGCCTACTACACGCTGCTGGCGATGACCGGCCCCGAGCGCGGCACGATGTGGCACGACGTCCGAGCGGTGGGGGAGGGTGTGGTCCCCTACGAGTTCCCCGGCAGCACGGCCCGGGTCACGTTCGCCCAGTGGTACGCCCGCTGGCTGACCCGCGCGGAACGCGTGGCCTGGCAGACGCCCGAGGGATCGGAGCGGGACGGGGCCGCCTAGGACCCAGCGGCGACGCGGGCCACGGCGGCCGTCGACGGGAGTGGTGATCGTCCCTTGGACCTGCTCCTGGGGAGCGTGGCTTCCGCCCGCGCAGGGTCATCGGCGAAGGTTCATCGACCGGGGTGGGTGGGTTCGACCTCGTCGGCATCGATGCCTGACGGCTGCCTGCGTCGCCGACGGTTGGCCCGCAGAGCTGCAAGCCTTGTGCCGGGGCGTCGAGATGGCTGCGGATCTGTGCGATGACGACGGAGACGAGCTGGTCGAACTGGACGTCCGCGGAGGGGACGGGGAGGGCGTCGGCTTCGCGGCCCTGGCACTGCTCGTCACACCCAGCACACCGTGGTGGGCGCTGCTCGTGCCGCTGCTGGTCTGGGGAGCCGGCGGAGGGATCGCGGGCGCCCCCGTGATGGCCGTGACGGTCCTGGTCACCGAACCCGAGCGGGTCGGCATGGTCGCCGGGACCGTTTCCACTCTCGCCTCCCTCGGCGCGGGTGTCGGAACCGCGGCACTGGGCGCGGTCTTCACCCTGTACGACGGCACCGGTGACGGCAGTCGGGCGGTCACCGACGGTACCCAGGCGGTCCTCACGGTCTCCGCCGCGCTGGCGTTCATCGCCGTACTCACCACACTCGTCCTCATCCACCCACGCCGCGTCCCTCGCCCCGACCGAAGCCCGCAACTCGTCCGGTGAGCAGGATGTTCCGCCCGCTACCGCTACCGCTACCGCTACCGCTACCGCGTGCGGTCCGACTTGACGACCAGGCGGCTCGACGGCGACGCCTCTCAACCGTCAGCGAAGCTGCAACGTACCGGGCGCTTCCTCTTCGAAGATCGCAATCAGCCAGTCGAACGCCGTCGGGCCCTCCTTGTTGCGCGCGGCGGCAAGTTCCCCTGCGACGGAGGGCCGGTTCGTCGGGTGGCAGCGGCCGAGCCGAATCTCCAGCTGACGGGCGGTTTCCGCATACCCGAGTGCGCTCTTGGAGTGGGCATGGTCGCGCCATTCCACCACGAAGCCACCGTCGTCAGGTGTGCCGAAACCGCCTCGCAAGCAGTCGCTGAAGCTGTCGAGGCCGCGGCCGAAGTAGCCGCCGACACCGTTGACTGCCTCGCCCATGACCTGCCAGAAGTCTTCCAGCGTGTGGATGTGCCGCCCGTCAAGTACGTAGCTCGTCGTCATGGTGCCAGGCTAGGCGCCCGGCTGACAGCGCAGGGCAGGCTGGTCATCGACCATCAGCAAGCGGCGCCGCGGCCCGCCGCTGCTCTCGTGGAATTCCGTGTCGAAGCGGAGCCGCGCCTCGGAGGCAGGCAGGCAGGCCGATCCTTCGAGCTCAGTTTCTCCTGCGGAACGTGTCCGTTGCTGTTCCGCCGACTGGAGACATCGCAGCAGAAGTTGTCCCTGGAGGAGGTGCGGGAACGGCTCACCGGAGCGCTGGGCGATGTCGACGACGGTGGGGGGTGATCGATGCGTTCGGCGCGTTGCTGCCGCAGGGCGACTACCTGCCACTGTTCCTGAGTGTGCGACCCCGGCTGGTCGTTCCCGGCTGGTCGTTCCCGGCAAGGAAGGCGACTACTTCAGCGGCGAGCAGGTCCTGACGTGGGGCATCGATCAGTTCTGGGGCCTGCCGGAGTACCCGCACACCCCGCACTACCGAACGGCGATCGCCACGCTCGACCTGTGCGAGCCCGCCGCCGGAACGCCCATCGACCAGTACCAGCACTGGGGCCTGATCCACTTCCTCCTCGACGGCCACCACGAACTGGAGGCCGCCGCCACGGTCGACAGGCCAGTGCGGATCCTCTCCCTGTCGGCCCTGGGGGAGGGCGTGGCCGGAGCGGAAGATGGATCGCGGCGCGAGCCGCTCGGGGCTTGCTCGCCAGGCCGTGATTCAGGTAGCGGGTGAGTCCTGGGCGGACAGTTCTTCCGCCAGTTCCATACAGCGCAAGCGGGCCGGGGAGAAGTCGTAGGGCAGCTTGCCGATGGCTTCGAGCGCGCTCATGCCGTGGCCCTCGCCGTCGTCGGCGGTGGCAGGGTGCAGATCGTCCCAGGCGTCGAAGAGGGCATCGTCGTCCCCGCCCAGGCCGGACTCCTCGATGACGGCCTGGAGGGCCCTCTCGAAGGCGTGCCGCTCGACGGCCACCTGAGCCACCCGTGGGTCATCGACGGCGACACTGTCATCGAGTGCCTCTTCGGCCGCATCGACGCGGTCGGATTGTTCCCGCAGAGTGGGATGCGTGGCCAGGGCGACGAAGCGGGTGGCCTGGACGGCCGCGCCGAGCGGGCCGAAGATTCGCTCAGTGACCAGCAGACTGTCCAGGTCCGCCTGACGCAGGGAGCCCTCGGGCAGGCTCTTGAGGCGTTCGGTGACGAAGGCGGAGAGCAGGCCCATCCGGCTGCCTTCGGCACGCATCCGCCGCACGGCGGTCCGTTGCCGCCGCAGTTCCGCCTCCTGCTCGGCGAGCGTTTCCTCCAACCGCTCCAGAATGCCCGGGATACCCTCTGCGCCGTCCGCACCCGCCGTAGTCGTGCCGGTGGTGAAGGCGTCGCGGATGTCGTCCAGGGCGATCCCCGCGTCGGCCATCTTGCGAATCCACAGCAGGCGGATCATGTCCTCGTATCCGTACCTGCGGCGGTCATCGCCGCCCCGCTCAGGCTCGGGGAGCAGGCCGATCTCGTGGTAATGGCGAATCGCCCGTGGCGTGCTGCCGACGAAGGCCGCCGCGTCACCGATCTTGACCTGACGGGGTGGTCTGAAGGACGAATGCATGAGCGGGGACCTTTCCTGAAGTCGTCGGGACGTAGGCCCAATGGACCACATGCCGCTACGGAAGGTGCAACCCGTACACGCCGCGCCGCGCCGATCTGAGGTTGCGGACCTCCGGGGCGGACGAGTTGGCTTTCGCCGCTCTCGTGCCGCGCCGGAGGCCCTGCCTGGGTGCGCTCAACCGGCCGAATTCACCTGATCAGGGTCAATGGGCACTGGAGGCGGTTGGGTCGACGGGGTGGAAGTTGATGCGTTCGCGCACCACGGGGAAACCGGCCTTGGTGAAGTTCGCGGCCATGGGGAAGTTGCCCCGGTCCGTCGCGCCGGTGACGGCCTCTGCGCCCTGTTCCACCAAGAAGTGGGTGCACTCGGCGAGGAGGTCGTAGGCGTAACCATGACCGCGATGCTCGGGCAGGACGCCGATGAAACCGATGGTCGGTCCGGAGGGGTTGTGCGCCGGGATGTGGATGCCGACCAGTTCGCCTTCCGGGGTGCGGGCGAGCTGCCACCATTCCCGTGGGGACGGGCACCAGTGGAAGAATTCAAGCTCTTCCCGCGCGGCCTGGTCGAGACCGCCCTCCTCGATGGCCTTCAGCGCGTGGGCGTCCAGCGTGGCCGAGTGGATGCGGCGCAGCGCGTCGAAGAAGACCGCGTCATCGGGTTCGGGGCCGAAGATGAGACGTCCGGGCCGCTCGGGCAGGCCGCGTTCGGGGGTCCAGCGGTACAGGAAGCGTTCCACCAGGAGCTCGTAACCGGCGGCCCGTGCGGCGGCGAAGCGGGTCTCGGCGGCCGCGGCCAGGGCGGGGTGTTCGCGCCAGTCGCCGGGCAGGTTGAGTTCGAGTTCGACCCGCCACGGGGCGGAGCGCAGGAGTTCGGCCCCCGCCTCGACCTCGCCCTCGGCGACATCGAACCAGTTGACGTTGATGGGTTCCTCGTCATCGGGACCGCCCCACCAGGCGCCGCGGGCGACGACGGTGCCGTCGCGCAGGGCCACTCGCTTCCAGTGCGGGCGGTGCGTGGTCCGCTGGTGCGCGGCACGGGCGTTCAACGGGTCGGGATGTGCGTCGAACAGGTGGGCGTCGCTCTCGTCGAGCGCGCGGATGACCGTATCGGTCATGGGTTCCTCCGGGATGCGTACGGCAGAAGCGCTCCCGGTCGGATCAGAGGTGCCACACCGGGGTAGCGGGGAGGGAGCGCTGGATGATGGAGAACTGCACGGCACTCGCCTCCTTCCGTTCGTCTCACGCGGCGTGGTCCGGGGCCAGACGTTACTTGAACACTGAGGGGCCCGTCCACGGATTATGCGAACCGTGCGACACAGCCGGATATCTGCCGTCCCCGTCCCTCGGTGGCCCGCCGGACATCCGGGGCCCCGAGGCAGGCGTCGGCGTCGTAGACCTGGAGACGTTCCGGCCTGGCGCCTTGACGCTGTACAGCTGCCCGGTCGCGGGACGGGTGGTGGCGGGGTTCGCCGCGCATCGTGCGGTGGGCACGCAGGTTCGCGACGGACGTCACACGAGACCAGAAACACGTATTCCGATTCGTGTATCGTGCGACGTAGAAAGTCTCTGGCACGCGAGCAGTGAGGACTGGAGGAAGCCATGGCGGCCCGCACAGCGATCTGGAACCAGACCCGTATCCCGACCAGACGATGCGCTCTTCCGCCGCAGCGGCGGACCATCGGCACTGAACCGCCTCGTGAGCGCACTACGGTGGCCTTGGACGGTGAGATCGACGCCGAGCGCACCGGCAAGCTGCTGCCGGACCTGCTCGACGCCCTCTCGCGTTCGGCGGCCGGTCTCACACTGGATCTGCGCGCCGTCACCTTCTGCGACTGCTCCGGTCTCAACTGCTTGCTGCTCCTGCGCCGACGAGCCGTATCACAGAACAAGTGCCTGGTCATCGACGCGATGAGTCCGGCAGTTGCCCGCATCCTCGACCTCACCGGCACCCGCACCCTCCTCATTCCCTGAGCGGCGCAGAGCGGCACTGTCACTCAGGAACGACGGAGCAGAGATCACAGCGGCCTGGCCGTGGACGCGTGGGCACGGCGGTAGGCGCGGGGGGTGGTGCCCGTGAATCTGCGGAAGTGGTGGCGCAGGGCGGCGGGCGAGGGAAATCCCGTCGCGCCCGCGATGCCCTCGACGGGTGTGTCCGTCTCCCGCAGCAGCCGCATCGCCTCGTGCAGGCGCGTACGCAGCACGTACTGGAGTGGGGTGCATCCGGTGTGGGCGCGGAAGCGGCGCGTCACGCCGCTGGTGCTCGTGCGCGCGTGGGCGGCGATCTGGGGGAGTGTGAGGGGGAGGTGGAGGTGTGCACCGATCCACTCCAGGGTGGGTTCGAGGCCCGCGCTCTCAGCGACCTCCCGGTCGATCGCCATCTGGACGCTGTCCGCGTCCGCGTCCAGGGGTGTGATCAGTTCCCGTGACGTCTCCCCGGCGACCCGGCGGCCGGAGTCGCGGGCGAGCAGCCGCAGACAGACGTCCAGGCCCCCGAAGACTCCCGCGGCCGTGCAGAACGGCCCGTCCTCGATGACCGTACCGGCCGGATCGACGTCGATATGCGGGTACCGGGCGGCCAGTTCCTCCACGTGCCGCCAACCGGTCGTGGCCCGGCGTCCGTCGAGGAGGCCGCTGGCCGCGAGCGTGAACGTGCCGGTGCCGACGGCGGCGACGCGGGCCCCCCGGGCCGCCGCCGCACGCAGCGCGGCGAGCACGGCCCCGGAGGGCTGTCCGGCACGCGGGGCGCCGTGCCCGGGGACCAGTACGGCGTCGGCGTCCTCGGCGCTTTCGAGGCTGTGCGGTGGACGGATGACGAGCGCCGGCCCGGGCCCGCCGGTCGACCGGAACCCGGGTGCCGCACAGAGCCTGACCTCGTAGGAGACTCCGGGGAACACACGGCAGGCTGTACCGAAGACGAGGCCGGGCGTGGTGAGGTGATGGCCCGGAGCCCCCTCCAGCGCGAGGACAGCGATCACTGGCATATCGGGCATCCAACCATCCGACCGTCCGCCTGTCCGTCCGACCGTCCGTCCGCCTGTCTGTTGGCAGCGTCCGGCAGCGCAGGGCAGCGTCTATCGGAGTATGCCGGTCGCCTGAGTCGCGGACAGCCGCGCCAAGCCCGCGCAACCAATGACGTTACCTGTCAGCCTTGCTGATGGATCGTCGTGTCGATCCAGTCCCTGAAGGCCGGCACGTTGGAGTAGAGTCCGGGCCCCGTCCCGCAGCCCTCGCGAAGGCTGCCTGGTCCGGACGTAGTGCCGATCAGCTCCCAGCGACCCTTCCTCGCGCGCTGGAGCTGCGGCCCGCCGGAGTCGCCGTTGCACGCCATGGCCTTCGGCTTCGGGCTGACGGTGCACAGCCGCGTCCTGCCTGCCCAGCCGGGGTCGCACTCGCCTGCCGCGCCCCTGCGGGTGGCCAGTTGCTGGAGGCGGTCGGGGAACTTCGCGTCCTCCAGCGATGGCGCCTCGACAACTGTGCCGTAGCCGAGGATGCGGGTGGGCGTGCCCGTCGGCCCCGCCTTGTCGGCGATGCGGACAGGCTTCTGCGCGACGGGGCGGTCCAGGCGTATCAGCGCGAGGTCGTTCTTGTTGTACGTCGTTCCCGTCATGTCCTGCACATAGCCGGGCGCGGTGACGATCTTGTCGATGTTCCGGACGGACCCGCCGGTCGTACGGTGGTCGCTGCCTACGCGGATCTTCCCGGTCAGCGTGGCAAGTTCGGGGTTGACGCAGTGCGCGGCCGTGAGGACCCACCGCGGGTGGATCAGCGTCGCCCCGCACTGGGCCCCGTACTCCTTGATCGGCACCGTCGCCATGAACGAGTAGTGCTCCGTGGCGTTGTCGCCGTTGACGATGGCGCTCGCGCTGCCGGTCAGCACCGTGGCGCCAAGGAGCGCGGACGCGGCGAGTGCGGTGGCGCCGCGGGCGAGCATCCGGCGTCGGCTGTGCCGGGGCCGGTCGGCCCGGCCGGAACCATCGGAAGAAGGTGCCCCGGAAACGGGGGTGGTGTCAGTGGCGTGCATGAGCGCACCTTTCGTGAACAGAGGCGAGGGGTGGGCAGGTGAGAACAGTGACGGGAAGGCAGGTGTGCGAGACCTCTGACCGCCTCGGTCCCACCGCTCTGTGATCTTCCTTCGCGCCCCCTCCGGCGAACAGCGGCCGTGGTGTCAGTCTGGGCTAAATTCTGGACATGCCAGTGATCGCCGTCCTCGCCCTCGACGGGGCCCCGGGACACCACCTCACCGCCCCCGGTCTGACCTTCGCCACGGCGGCAAGGCACCACCACCCGGTCGCGTACGAGGTGCGGGTCTGCGCGGGGCCGGGGTTCGTCGGCACGGGCGGCCCCGCACCCTTCGCCCTCGACACACCCTGGGGCATGGAGGGACTCGCGGACGCCGACACGGTGCTGCTGCCGGGGCACGAGAACTTCCGTTCCGCACCGCCGCCCGGCGTCGTGGACGCCCTGCTCAGCGCCGCGGCGCGCGGGGCCCGCGTCGGTGCCGTCGGCACCGGCACCTTCACGCTCGCGGCCACCGGTCTCCTGGACGGACGCCGGGCGGCCACCAGCCGACGGCACACGCGGGAACTGGCGCGGCTGCACCCTCGTATCGATGTGGACCCCGAGGGGGCCGCGGTGGCCGACGGCCCCTTCCACAGTGCGGCCGGGGTGCTCGGAGGCGTCGACCTGTGCCTCCACCTGATCACCCTGGACCATGGGGAGGCGGTGGCCATCGAGACGGAACGGCAGCTTTTCCTGCACCTGCACCCGGAGCCGGGCGACGGCGACGGGCTGGCACCCGAAGCCGCTTCGCGGCCAGCCCGGGACGCCCCCGCGCAGTCCGGACCACGAGCCCCCCAGGACGCGGCTGCCGAGTTCGCCTACAACGCCGTCACCCCGCCCGGCAGCAGTCTCGAACCGGTGACACGGTGGATGGAGGCCAACCTCCACCATCCCCTGTCCCTCGACGACATCGCGGAACAGGCGCAGCTCGGCGTCCGCAGCCTGACCCGCCGCTTCCGCGCCGAAACGGGACTCACCCCGCTGCAATACCTGCTCCGCATGCGCATCCAGCACGCGCAGCGACTCCTGGAGCGCACCGACGACCCGGTGGCACGCATCGCTGCCCACAGCGGCCTCGGCACCCCGGCCAACCTGCGCCACCACTTCCAGCGCTCCACCGGCACCAGCCCCACCGTCTACCGCACGGCGTTCCGCGCGCTGGTCTCCGGCCTCACCTGGCCGGAACGCCCCGGCCAGCCGTGATCACATCGGCGGCACCCCTTCCGTCGGCGGGGCGGGTCAGCAGCGGGACCCGTTGTCCGTCCGTCGGCGGAGGCCGGTCAGCAGTGGGACCCGTTGTTCGTGGTGAACCAGGTGTACTCGTTGCTGACCCAGCCGTTCTGGCTGTTCACCGCCCGGCGTACGTGCCACCAGGCCCTGTCCCCGTTGACAGGTGTGCCGGTGTCCCAGCAGTGCGCGTACAGCAACTCGTGGTCCTGCAGTTGCCCGATGATGCGGCATCCATCCGAACCGGAGTGCGGACCGGAGCGCAGGTTGACCCCGGTGCCGTACACATAGCTTTCTTGCGCGGATTTGTTGCTCCATGAGTGACTGCAGGACAGTGCTCCTGCGGACGAGGCCGTGGCCGGGGCCGCCGTGGTGGCCGCCAGTGCTCCGGCCAGCAGCGTCCCCGCCAGGACGACGCGAACGACACGAGAACGAAAACGCATGTCTCTCCCCTCCGCCACGGCGGAGATGGCCCCCTGGTCACGCTGGGAAGCGTGGATTCGATGCAGCTCCGGTCCGGGCGCTCTGATGTGTGGTTTTGTACGCTACCCAGCCGTGAGACAGACATAAGGGGCTCTTTCGGCCCTCTTCGGTTGCCCTGGGGTGCCGCGAGATCGCGCCTGCCCCTGCTGGTGACAGGGCTCAACGGTCTACCAGGCGCGTGTCCTCAAGCGAGAAGCCCGCACAGTCGGTCGGCTTGCCGTTCGGCCGTTCCCGGCGGATTGCGAGGGTGCTGGGGGTCGTCGCAGGACAAGAGGAACAACCACACGAGCGCCAACAGCCTGCGACATTCCAGCAGCCGCGCACGTTCGGCAGGGCTCAGGTCGAACAGATCCAGGAACGCCTCGATGTCGAGTGGAGGGCCTACCCAGCTGGCCACATGTTCCGTGATCTCCGCCAGCTCGAAGGGCCGGTCGCTGCGACCGGAGTCCTCGAAGTCGACGATCCGCACGCGAGTGCCGTCCCACAGATAGTTGGCGAGGTTGCCGTCCCCCGGGCCGAAAGCCATCGGGATGCCTGGTCCGCCGACTCGTTCCATGCCTGGACGGGCGAGGCCTGCACGGGCGAGCCACTCAAGGCCGAGGTCCATGGCCTTCCCTACCGCATCGCTGACTCGCGGGCGAACCTGCGGTGTCCAGGAGCGGATCTGAGCGATGAGCTGATGCTGCCGACCAGGCCGGTCGGGCACCTCAGCCAGAACATCCGCCGGTACAGCCGCGTACAGCTCGCTCGTTGCCGCCGCCAGAGCCTTGAGCTGGCGATTGCTGAGTGACTGTCCCCGTAGCGGCTCACCCGGCAGGCGCGACATCACCACCACCGGCTCCTTCGCCGCGCGATCCGCGCTCTGCGGGGCGGGGGCCAACCCCGGTGCGTGCGCGGCCAGCAACGTCAGCGCACGCCATTCGCGCTCCCACTTGCCACTGCCCTCAGGTCCGAACCTCTTGATGACGCTGTCGGACCGCAGTTCGACAGCGTGCGTACTCCAAGAAACGGAAGTCATGAGACGCGATCCTCTCAGCAGCCGCACACGCACCGCCGAACTGCGCGCGCCACTCAGCAGCCGATGATTGCCCGACCTCCGCCGGGACTTCGAGGTGCCGCCCTGCCCGGACGCCGGACGACGCTGAGGCGGAGCTGCGCCCGTCGGCGGCAGCCGGGGGAGACCCGCGACGGCGCGCGATCGCCCTCGGGGCGGCCACGTCCGTCGCGCCGCAGCCGAACGGTGCAACCCGCGCACTCACCGTGCCGGAGTCGGGAACGGACCCCAAACGCGGGCATCGGCAGTGGCGCTCCCGCTGCTCACGACCGGGGCGCCCTGGCGAGGCGAAGCCCGTGGGACGTAGGTCCAGCGCGGCCGGTCACCGACCCTGTCGGGAACTGTTACGGGCCCTGCGCAACAGCGGACCCGGCAGACTAGGACTGACAGACCCACGCGGAGAACACCGGCGTTCGCGATACTCCCTTGCATGGGCAACAACAGCGAGAACTGGCCAGCTTTCTGCGTAAGGCGCGCAGCCAGGTAAGTTTTGAGGACGCCGGTCTTGCGCCGGACGGCCGTGCGCGGCGCGTGCCGGGGCTGCGGCGTGAAGAGGTCGCGCTGCTGGCGGGTGTGTCGACCGACTACTACACGCGGCTGGAGCAGGGGCGCCCCATCACCCCCTCGCCCGCTGTCGTGGAGGCGCTCTGCCGGGCTCTGCGTCTGGACGAGGCGGGGCGCGCCCACCTGCACGACCTCATCGGTGTGGCGGCGGCACCCGCACGTGGGCGTGGCCGGAGCGTCCAGAGACTGCGCCCGGGTATGCACCGGCTCGTCGACGCGCTCGATGAACCCGCCCTGGTGCTGGGCCGTCGTAGCGACGTGCTGGCCGCCAACCGGATGTGCAAGGCCTTGTTCACCGACTTCGACGCGATGCCAACCCGGCACCGCAACTACGCACGCTGGATGTTCCTGAGTGAGGAGTCACGTGCGCTGTTCGTCGACTGGGAGGAGCATGCGCGTGCCGCGGTGGAGAGCCTGCGCCTGGAGGTGGGGCGCGACAGGGACGATCCGGGTACGAACGAGCTCGTCGCGGAGCTGCGCGAGAAGAGCGCGCAGTTCAACCTCTGGTGGGAGGACCACCGGGTCCATCAGCGCACCTACGGCTCCAAACGCCTGCATCACCCTCTGGTCGGCGAACTGACCGTGGAGTACGAGACGCTCCTGCTGCCGGGAGATCCCGACACCGCACTGTTCATCTACACGACCGAACCCGGCTCATCGTCCAAGCAGGCACTGGACCTGCTGGCCATGTGGGCGCTCGCCGGAGCTGAAACACCCCTGCCCGGTACTCCTCCGCGGCTTCGGTCCTCAGCGCAGATAGGTGCAGTCGGCGTCAGGGTCGCGGGAGAGGGCGATCACCCCGGCGAGCCGGTCGCGCACCGCATGCAGGTCGCTGATCTGCTGGTCGATGCGGATCTGCTCGGCCTCCAACTGCTCCAGGAGAGCCGGGGACGCCTCTTTGGCTCCCGAGTCCACGCACGGCAGGACCTCGCGGACCACTCTGCTCGGCAGACCCGCGGCGTAGAGCTGCTGGATCAGGCGGACCCGGGCGACGGCGGTGTCGGGGTAGTACCGCTGGCCGCCGGGGCCACGGGAAGCGGGGAGCAGATCCTGTTCCTCGTAGTAACGCAGTGCGCGAACGCTTACCCCTGCCTTGTCGGCGACCTCACCGATGCGCACCGGACCTCCTCTGGCCGGGCGGCCGCCCGACTCACACCTGACGTCAACGTAAGGTCCTAGTTTAGGGGTCGTGGGCGCTTGCCACCCAGGCAACCATCTGTGGTCACACAAGCAACCATCTATGGTTGCGCCTCCGCCTACGACGCTCGGTCACCCTGCTGGTCCAGTGCCATCTGGCGCCGTTCCTGTTCCCGCTTGGAATAGGCGGCGGCCCGGATGGCCTCGTCGCTCTCCAGGCCGGAGCCCAGCGCGCCGCCCACGGTCGCCGTGGAAGCGACGAACCATGACAACGTCCAGTAGCCCGAGATGTCCAGCGGTTCTCGCGTCATGGAAGCGAACACCTTGTCATTGAGGATGAACAGTGCCCACACCACGTTGATGAGCAGTAGTCCCACGTAACAGACGAGCACCCCGATACCTACGGTCAGGACCGTCGACGTGTTGTAGAGCCGCGCCCTCTGCTTCGCTTCCTGGGAAGCCTCTGACGTGCGATGCCACAGTTGCGCGTCCACGATCAGCCAGCCGATCATGAGCGCGACCGAGCCGACGGTGGCGATCACGAGGCGCGGGGTGCCGAGGGCCTCGGCGAGACTCCAGATGGTGGAGTTCACGGTCGCGACCGCGCCCGTGGCGAGTGCTGCCGCCAGTGCCTTCGACAGTCCCGGCACCAGACGCCAAGGCCGGTTGGCGCGGACCATACCGGCGAGCACCCGCAGGTAACCTCGTGGCCCGCGGACGACGTACCGCAGATCGGCGGTCTCCCCTTCACCGACCTGACCCTGATGGACGGGGGCGAGACCAAGGGCAAGCGGTCTCCGGTGCCGTTGACTTCGCGGTCGCTCCTCGGCACCGGTGTCCTGCGGCGCCGCCAAGCCGAGCACGGCTTCCTCCACCGCTCGCCGGGCCCTTGTCTGGAGGCGCAGACCGCCCAGCGAGGGGAGGGAGAGCAGCGCCAACCCGTGTTCGTGACTCAGGTCCGCGACGAGCCTGTGCCCGTGTGAGTGCAACGGGAGGTCGGTGAGGGCCACGATGATGTCCCAGTCCTCCGCGCTTCCGCGGTCCAGGATCCGGCGCATCAAGGTGGGCGGGTCCTCGGTTCCCGCGGTGAAAGGCTCACTGACGACCCTGACGTCGAACCGCTGCCCTGGTTCCGACTTCTCGGCGAGCCGCATCGACAGTCTCTGGGCCATGCGCCGCGCGATGTCCGTCGGCGTATCCGGATCCGCCAGAAGAGTCACGATCGTAACGTCCTCAGGCGACCTGTCCACGCCCCGGCCCTTCTCGTCGGCTACCTCGACGATCGCAGGTTGCCACAGGAGGCCTCTGCGGCAACGGCGGCACTCCGCTCAGTGCGCCGACCCCCGCCCCTGTGGCCCCGGTGACGGATCGGGTCGCCTGCCGGGGTCCCGTCAGGGCCGGTCACCGCTGGGGCGCCGGTTGACCCGCTGCCGGGCGAGGTCCCTCGGGGCCCGCGGAACGGACCAGGTTGCCCGCCCGCTCGCGGTGCTCGTGCACGAGGCGGATCACCATGGCGCCCTCACCGGTCGCCGAGGCCACGCGTTTGACCGAGCCGCTCCGGACGTCGCCGGCGGCGAAGATCCCGGGGAGAGTGGTCTCCAGCAGCATCGGATCGCGTCCTAGCGCGGCCCAGTGATGCGCGTCCGCCACCGCCTGGGCGTTGGCGCCGGTGAGGACGAAGCCCTTTTCGTCGAGGGCCAGCACGCCGCTGAGCCATTCCGTGCGCGGCTTGGCCCCGATGAACACGAACAGCGCCGCCGCCGGAAGCTCGCGGCGCTCACCGCTCGCGTTGTCCTCCACCGTCAGCGACTCCAGTTTCTCCCGCCCACCGACCTCCCGTACCTCGGTGTGGAGCAGCACCTCTATCTTGGGGTGCTGCTCCACCTGGTCCACCAGGTAGCGCGACATGTCCGCGTTGAGGTCATCGCCCCGGACAAGGAGGTGGACCCTGGAGGCGTGGTGGCCGAGGAACAGCGCCGCCTGCCCGGCGGAATTCCCGCCGCCGACCACGGCGACCGGATCCGCCTGGCAGAGACTGGCCTCCTGGACCGTCGCCGCGTAGTAGACACTGACGCCCTCCAGGCGGTCGATGCCGGGCACTTCGAGCCTGCGGTACCGCACGCCCGAGGCGAGCACCACGGCTCCGGCCCGGAGCCGGGAGCCGTCCGTGAAGGTGATGACGTACTCGTCTTCTTCCGGAGTGAGCCCGTTGACCTCTGCCGGGACCATGAGACGAGCGCCGAACTTGTGGGCCTGGAGCACCGCGCGTTCGACGAGCTCGCCCCCGGAGATGCCCGACGGGAAGCCGAGGTAGTTCTCGATGCGCGATGAGGTGGCGGCCTGGCCTCCGGAGGCCACCGCGTCGACGGTGACCGTGGTGAGGCCGTCGGAAGCGCCGTACACGGAGGCGGCGAGTCCCGCGGGGCCCGCACCGACCACCATCACGTCGCACCGTCCGCTACCGGACGAGGGGCCGGGGGCGGGCAGCCCGATGAGCCGGGCGAGTTCGGCGTTGCTCGGATTGCGCAGCACCCTGTCGCCCCTCCAGAGAACCACCGGTGTCTCCTCGGGAGGGATGGCGAACCGGCGCAGCAGTGCCTCGGCACCCTTGTCCTTCTCAAGATCGACCCAGCGGTGGGGCAGCCGGTTGCGTGCGGCGAACTCCCGCAGCCGCAGCGTGTCCGGTGAATAGCACGATCCCAGGATCCGGAAACCGGCACCGAGGCCGATGAGCAGGTACCTGCGGCTCAGATAGGCGCGGAGGATCAGGTCGCCGAGTACGGGGTCGCGGTCGACCAGTGTGCGTTGCCGCTCCACCGGTACGGCCAGGATCTCACCCGTCCGGCGCATCACAGCGGTGTCGAACGCTGCCTGGCCCTCGAGCAGCCCGAGTTCACCGAGGAACCTGCCGGGTCCGTGCACGGCCACCGTCCGCTCGTCGGGGCCGCCGTGGTCGTGGAGGATCTCGACGGCGCCGCTGAGGATCGCGAGGAACTCGCGGACCGGTTCTCCCTCGCGGTACAGCACCTCGCCCTCGGTGATCCTGCGGCGTTCGCCCTGTGCGCTCAGGTCCGCGAGCTGCTCCGGCGTGAGGCGCGGGAACGCCCCGTACCGGTCGGGTGTCTCGCTGACCGCGCCGTGCCCCTGCTCGGCGGTGCTCATCAGACCAGGGCCTCGTGAACGAAGCACCAGCGCCAGTCCTCTCCGGGTTCGAAGGACTGCACGATGGGGTGACCGGTACTCGCCGCGTGCCGTCTGGCGTGTTTGAGGGGAGAGGAGTCGCAGCAGCCTACGTGCCCGCAGGTGAGGCAGAGGCGCAGGTGCACCCACGTGGAATGCTCCTTGAGGCACTCTTCGCAGCCGTCGGGGGTACGGGGGCTCACTGGGCGCACCATCGCCAGG
>NZ_JASKYR010000789.1:0-2676 GCF_041028215.1 Streptomyces flavofungini | reverse complement strand
GATCTGGGGCACGCAGCGGAAGCCGTAGGGGTCCCCCCCCCCCCCCCCCCCCCCCCCCCGCCCTGGAGGACGTCCTCACCGTCGAGATCAACGCGGCGGCCGAGAACCCGCTGATCTCCCCCGAGGACCTGGCCGCCTACCACCACGGCGGCTTCTACCTCGCCCAGCTCGCGCTCGCCCTGGACCACTTCCGGCTCGCGGTCACCCAGGCGGCCCGCCTCTCCACCTCCCGCCTCTCGACCCTCAACGAACCCGCCTTCACCCGCCTGCGGCCCTTCCTCGCCGACGGTGAGGCCGCCTCGTCGGGCGTGATGATCCTCGAATACGCGGCCGGAGCGGCCCTCGGCGACCTGCGCGCCTTCTCCGCACCCGCCTCCCTCGGCCACGCGGTGCTCTCCCGCGGCGTCGAGGAGCAGGCCAGCTTCGCCTCGCTCGCCGCCCGCCAGACGCTGCGCGCCTGCGAGGCGTACCGCATGGTCGTCGGCTGCGAACTGGTCGCCGCGGTCAGGGCGCTGCGCCAGCGCGACCTGCGCCTCGACCCCGGGACGCCGCTCGCCGAGGCCTTCGCGCTCGCCGACTCCGTCCTCGATCCGGAACTGGCCGACCGGCCGCTGACGGATGATGTGACGGCGGCGGCCGGGCTGCTCGACCGCTTCACCCGGCTCTGGAGCGAGCTCGGCGCCGGATCGACCGTGGGTACAGACATTCTGAGGGGGACGGCATGAGCGACAGCCCTGCCGCGCGACTGCAAGTGCTCTTCGAGGGCCACCGGCTCACACCGACCCAGCGCCGTATCGCCCACTGCATGGTGCGCAGGGCCGCCGACGCCCCGTTCCTCTCCAGCGTCGAACTGGCCGAGCTCGCCGGGGTGAGCCAGCCGTCCGTGACCCGCTTCGCCGTGGCGCTCGGCTTCGACGGCTATCCGGCGCTGCGCAAGCACCTGCGGGACGTGGCACCGCCGGAGACCTCGGCCAAGGCCCTGGCCAACGAGTACCAGCAGGCGGTCGAGGCGGAGATCGAGAACCTCCGGCACCTGGCGGAACTGCTCGCCGACCCCGCCCCCGTGGAGCGCGCGGGACGGCTCCTCGCCGCCTCACGGCCGCTCCCGGTGCTCGGACTGCGGGCGGCGGCCTCCCAGGCGTACGGCTTCTCCTACTTCGCGGCCAAGGTCCACCCCGACGTCCGGCTCCTCGACGAGGGCGGCACGATGCTCGCCGACCGCGTCGACGCGGCGGTCCGCGCGGGGGCCACCGCCCTGCTCTGCTTCGCGCTGCCCCGCCATCCGCGCGAGGTCGTCGACGCCCTCGCCTACGCCCGTTCGGCGGGCCTGACCACGGTCACGGTCGCCGACTCGGCGTTCGCCCCCGTGGCCGCCCACTCCGATCTGCTCCTCCCGGCGGCGGTCGGCACGGGCCTCGCCTTCGACACCGCCTGCGCCCCGATGCTGCTGGGCCGCGTACTCCTGGAAGCCATGTGCGACGGCCTCCCGGACGCCCAGGCCCGCCTTGAGGAGTTCGACGTACGGGCGGCGGAGCGCGGCCTGTTCGTCGAGTAGCCGGGCCGCGCGAAGGGCCCGCGGCAGGTCCGATCCACCTGACGCGGGCCCGGTTCCGGGGGCGGGGCTCAGACCTCCAGGCCCGCCTCGATGCGCCGGAGCTGGTGGCGGGCCATGGCCAGGTTGGACCGGTCCTTGTCGAGGGCCAGATAGAGGAAGAGGCCGTTGTTGTTGCGGCCCTTGATCAGCCGGATCAGGTGGTACTGCGTACCGAGCGAGATCAGGATGTCCTCGATGTCCTCCTTGAGGCCGAGCAGTTCCATCGTGCGCAGCTTGGCGCGCACCACGTCCGTGTTCCCGGCCGCCGCGACGGACAGGTCCAGGTCCTTGCCACCGCCGATGGTGCCCAGGGCCATGCCGCTGGTGTAGTCGACCAGGGCGGCTCCGATGACACCCTCGATCGAGGTGGTCGCTTCCTTCAGTGCTGTCTCTGTGTTGGCCATGGATTTCGCACTTCCTTTCCGTCTGGCGGGTGTCCGGGGTGATGAGGATGATGAGGATGAGGTGGGGCACATGGTCAGGTTTCCTCCGCTCGTTCGACGGCGGCGTCGACCAGCTCTCCGATGAGCGCGCTGGAGCGGCGGGCCTCCAGGTGCAGCCGGCCCACGTTGACCCGGGGCTCGGCCAGCAGCGTCAGCACGGCCGACGATCCGGCCGCGTACGTCGCCACATAGCCCTGGTCGCCGCGGATGAGCAGTTCGCGGAAGCCGCCTTGACGCGTGGCGTCGGAGAGCCGCAGCGCCACGCCGAGCGCCGCCGCGGTGAGGGCGCAGACGCCCTCGGCCTCCACGTCGGTGGCGTCCTGCGCCAGCAGGAGACCGTCGACGCTCGCCGTCAGGGCGCCCCTCAGTTGAGGAATACGGGTCCGCAGCCGTTTCAGTTCACCTAGTACATCGGCTTCGGCAGCCATCAGCTGTTTCCTCCCGGCGCGCCTGCGCAGCGCGAAGAGCTTCATCGGTGCGAGAGCCATGACCGTCGCGTGGCCCGTGTCCGTCGCGTGGCCCGTGTCCGTCGAGTGGCAAGGGGGTTCACAGACTCGCCTCCAGCGCGTCCCTGACCCGGCGCAGCAGCGCGACGTCCGGCTCGGGATGGTCGAGGGGGAACGGAGCGGGGGCCGGGGC
>NZ_JASKYR010000788.1:0-2807 GCF_041028215.1 Streptomyces flavofungini | reverse complement strand
GACTGGGGGGACGTCGTCGAGGCGTAGGCGGAGGGGGCCGCCACCGCCGCCGAGGGGTCGGGGGTGTCCTCCGCCGACGCGACCGGGAGGCCGCCGACGATGCGGATGTCCGCCTCGTCGAACGCCCGCTTGATCCGCCAGCGGAGCTCCCGCTCCACGCCCAGGGACTGGCCCGGCATCGTCTTCGCCGAGACGCGGACCACCATCGAGTCCAGGAGCACGCTGTCGAGGCCGAGGACCTCCACCGGGCCCCAGAGCCGCTCGTTCCAGGGCTCGTCCTTCGCCATGGTCTCGCCGACCTCGGCCAGCGTGGCCTTGACCTTGTCAAGGTCCTCGTCCGGGCGGACCGTCACATCGACGCCCGCCGTGGACCAGCCCTGCGACAGGTTCCCGATGCGCTTGACCTCGCCGTTGCGGACGTACCAGATCTCTCCGTTGTCACCGCGCAGCTTCGTCACCCGCAGGCCGACCTCGATCACCTCGCCGGAGGCGACCCCCGCGTCGATCGAGTCGCCGACGCCGTACTGGTCCTCAAGGATCATGAAGACCCCGGAGAGGAAGTCCGTGACCAGGTTCCGCGCGCCGAAGCCGATCGCGACGCCCGCCACACCCGCCGAGGCGAGCAGCGGGGCCAGATTGATCTCGAAGGTGGACAGGACCATCAGCGCCGCCGTGCCGAGGATCAGGAACGACGCCACCGAGCGCAGCACGGAACCTATGGCCTGCGAGCGCTGCCTGCGCCGCTCCACGTTCACCAGGAGACCGCCGAGCGCCGTCCCGTCCACGGCCTGGGCCGTGCGGTTCATGCGGTCTATGAGCTTGGTGATGGCCCGGCGGACCAGCACACGCAGGGTCACCGCTATCGCGATGATGAGCACGATCCGCAGACCGATGCCGAGCCACGCGGACCAGTTCTGCTCGACCCAGCTCGCGGCGTTCGTGGCGCTCTCCTGGGCGTCCTCGAAGGTGGGTGGCTTCGGCGACGACGTGTCGTCCGGTTCCGCTCCGGCCGCCGACAGGACGGACAAGATCACGGCAGGTACCTCCAGGTATCGCGGCCTGCCCGGCGTACTGACGAGGAGCGATCAACGGCGATCGGGATGGACCGGGGGAACCGGGCAGACCCACCACACTAACGGGGCATGGTGTGCGGATCGTTGTGATGTTCGAAGGAGGAGAGAGGGAGAGACGGTGTTCACCTGGGAAAGAGGGAAGTGACGCATCGTCGCCGGACGACCTGTGGTCGAAAACACTTCAAGGCCGTTACCGGCACATGGTGGCGCTTCGACCAGGCATGAGGGGAGACTGGCAGCAGATCGTCCCGGCGCGAGCCACGCGCCGCCGGCGTACAAGGAGGCATCCGTGCCGCATGTCCTGGTCCTCAACGCGTCGTACGAGCCTCTCGGCGTCGTACCGCTCCGCCGCGCGCTCGTCCTCGTCCTGGAGAACAAGGCTCTCTGCCTAGAGGAATCCGGCGCCTTCATGCACAGTGCCACTCGCACTGTCCCCGCACCCAGCGTGGTCCGCCTCAAGCGGTTCGTACGGGTTCCCTACCGCGGACCCGTGCCGCTGACCAGGCGGGCGCTGTTCGCCCGCGACGGCGGCCGGTGCATGTACTGCGGTGGCGTCGCAACCAGCGTCGACCACGTCATCCCCAAGAGCCGGGGCGGCCGGCACGCCTGGGAGAACGTGGTGGCGTCCTGCCGCCGCTGCAACCACGTCAAGGCCGACCGGCACCTCATGGAGCTCGGCTGGAGGCTGCGGCACAAGCCCGCGCCGCCCTCGGGCCTCGCGTGGCGCATCATCGGGACCGGACATAGGGATCCGCGCTGGCTGCCGTACTTGCAGCCGTTCGGCGCGGACGACGCGATGGCTCGGATCGATGGCATTTCCGCCTAGGAATCGATCCGGGCCTTTGTCATAGGTGGCCGCGTACGCCGTAGGTGGCCGTGTGCGGGCACGCGCGCGTGGGAGGGCCCCCACGCGCGCGTGCCCGGCCGCCGGTCTCAGTCCTCCGCCACCGCGTAGGCCTCCACCGACCAGAGCGAGTACCCGAACCGGGTGGCGCGCCGGTCGCCCTGGACGCGGATGTAGCGCGTGTCACGGGCGTCCATGCGGACCGCCTCGCGGCCGCCCCCGCCGTCCTTCACGGTCGCCGCCGTGCGCCACGTCTTCCCGTCGGCCGACGTCTGCACGCGGTAGCCCGCCGCGTAGGCGTCCTGCCAGCGCAGCACCACCTGGCCGAGCCTGACCGGCTCCGCGAGCTCCACCTGCCACCAGGCGCCGTCCTCGACGGGGGAGGACCAGCGGGACTCCGGGTCGCCGTCGTTGGCGGCCGACGCGGGGAAGTCCTTCGTCTCGTCGCCCGACGACGTCGCCCGCCCGTCGCGCGCCACGTCCGGGCCCGCCGTACGCGGGTAGGCGCGCACCGAGACCGTACGGGTCTCGTCGCCGAACGTCACCGGAATGCCGTACGTCCCCGCGCGCGTGCCCGCCGCCACCTTGATGTCCAGCGGCACCTCCACCCGTGTGCCGCGCGGCAGCGCCGACTCCTCGGGGACCCGGACCTGGATGCCCTTCGGGGCCTTGACCGTGACCCTGCCGCGCACCTCACCGGGGCGCTCGGCGAGCAGCCTCGCCGTGACCCGCCGCGCGGCGCCGCCGATCTCCGCGTCCGCCTCGGTACGGGCCAGCGAGAGACGGGCCTCGGGGGTGTCGGCGTACCAGGGGACCAGGTGCCGGACCGTTCCTCCGGTGAGGGCGACGCGCACGGCGTCGGCGCGCGGCCCCTTGGCCCCGCCCTTATC
>NZ_JASKYR010000787.1:0-4082 GCF_041028215.1 Streptomyces flavofungini | reverse complement strand
CGTCTGGCCCGACCCATCTGCCTCGACCCGTCTGCCCCGACCCGTTTCGCCCCGTTTCGCACCGAGGAGAGTCAATGTCACAGGAGAGCTCTGTCCAGAACCGGGCGGACGACGAGGCTTCGTACGACGACGCCGTGGCCGCGGACGACTCCGGCGGCGCTTCGTACGACTATGACGTCGTCGTCGTGGGCAGCGGCTTCGGCGGTGCCGTGTCCGCGCTGCGCCTGACGGAGAAGGGCTACCGCGTCGGCGTCCTCGAAGCGGGCCGCCGCTTCACCCGCGAGTCCCTGCCCAAGAACTCCTGGGACCTCAAGAACTACCTCTGGGCCCCGGCCCTCGGCCTCTTCGGCATCCAGCGCATCCACCTGCTCGGCAACGTCATGGTCCTCGCGGGAGCGGGCGTCGGCGGCGGCTCCCTGAACTACGCCAACACCCTCTACGTACCGCCCACTGCGTTCTTCGAGGACCCGCAGTGGAAGGGCATCACGGACTGGCAGGCCGAGCTGAGCCCGTACTACGAGCAGGCCAAGCGCATGCTCGGGGTGCGGCTCAACCCGACGACGACCCCCTCCGACGTGCATCTCAAGGCCACCGCCGAGGAGATGGGGGTCGGCGACAGCTTCCACATGGCGCCCGTCGGCGTCTTCTTCGGCGACGGCCAGGACGCGGACGGCACCTCGACCGCACGGCCCGGCGGGGAGGTGCCCGACCCCTACTTCGGCGGCGCGGGCCCCGCCCGCAGGGCCTGCAACGAGTGCGGCGAGTGCATGACCGGCTGCCGCCACGGCGCGAAGAACACCCTCAACGAGAACTACCTCTACCTCGCAGAGAAGGCGGGGGCGGTCATCCACCCGATGACGTCGGTCGTCGCCGTCACCGAGGACTCGCGCGGCGGATACGCGGTGTCGACCCTGCCCACGAACGACAAGCGCAAGGGCAGGGGCCGCACGTTCACGGCCCGCGAGGTCGTCGTCGCCGCCGGTACGTACGGCACCCAGACGCTGCTCCACCGCATGAAGGACACCGGCCTGCTGCCCCGCCTCTCACCGCGCCTCGGCACGCTGACCCGCACCAACTCCGAGGCCCTGGTCGGCGCCCAGACCACCGACCGCCGCTACCGCGCGCGGCACGGCGCGCCGAAGGCCGACTTCACCAAAGGCGTGGCGATCACCTCGTCGATCCACCCGAACGCCACCACCCACATCGAGCCCGTCCGGTACGGCAGAAAGTCCAACGCCATGGGCGGCCTGACCGTGCTCCAGGTCCCGTACAGCCTCAAGGGCGGCAAGGCGCGGGTCGCCGGCTGGCTCGGCAACGTGGCCAGACACCCCTGGCTGACGGCCCGCTCGCTCTCCAACCGGCGCTGGTCGGAGCGGACCATCATCGGCCTCGTCATGCAGACGCTCGACAACTCCCTGACCACGTACCGCAAGGAGAAGGGCCTCGGCAAGGGCCTGCTGACCGCGCGGCAGGGCCACGGCGCGCCCAACCCCACCCAGATCCCCGAGGCCACGCAGGCGGCGACACTCCTCGCCCAGGAGATCAACGGCTTCCCCGGATCGAACATCGGCGAGCTCATGGGCACCCCGCTGACCGCCCACTTCCTCGGCGGCTGCCCCATCGGCGCATCGCCGGACAGCGGCGTCATCGACCCCTACCACCGGCTCTACGGCCACCCCGGCATCTCGGTGGTCGACGGCTCGGCGGTTTCCGCGAACCTCGGTGTGAACCCGTCCCTGACGATCACCGCGCAGGCCGAACGTGCTATGTCCTTCTGGCCCAACAAGGGCGGCGAGGACCCGCGCCCCGCACAGGGCGAGCGGTACGTACGTCTCGCCGCGGTCGAGCCGAAGACCCCGGCGGTACCGGCGGACGCCTTCGGCGCGCTGAAGCTGCCGTTCCTGGGGATGCCTGCGGTGCCGCCGAAGAAATAGGGGCGTGTGAAGCGGGGGCGTGTGCGGATACACGTAAGGACCTGCGCCCCCCTCCGAGCGCAGGTCCTTCCGCGTGCTTCGGGCCGCTGTTACGCGGCGGTGTCGGCCTTGCGGCGGCGGACGACGAACATCGCGCCCGCACCGACGGCGACGGCGGCGCCGCCGACGAGGCCGATGGTCGGCAGCATCGAGCTCGAACCGGTCTCGGCGAGGCTGCCGGTCACCGGAAGCTCCTTGGCGCCACCCTGCGGAACCTTGACGTCCGACGGCTTCGTCTCGGGCTTCGGGGTGGCCGTGCCCGGGTGCTCGTTGGTGCTGCCGGGCTTGAGGATCGTCAGATCGTAGTACGCGAACGAGTTGTGCACGCAGTTGTCCTCGGCGTCCACGTAGCCGCCGAGGCCGATCGCGTAGCCCTCACCCACCGGGGCCTTGGCACCGACGTTGAGGCGCAGCTTGACCGCGACCGTGTCCTTGGGGCCGAGTTCCGGGGTGACGCCGAAGGCGAGGCCGCCCTCCAGATCGTCGTCGAGCGAGACCCAGGCGTCGGTCTCCGGGTCGAAGTACTGGAGATCGGCGTAGGTGCTCAGCCAGTTCTTCTTGGAGTCGCTGTCCGAGAAGTTGTTCACGGCCGCGATCCAGTTGACCTCGCCGAGCGACTTGTCCGTCGGGTTGGCGGCGGTGAGCTTGAACTGGTGCCAGCCGCTGCCCGCGACGATCCTGCTCGGCAGGCCGGTCAGCTTGATCTTCAGATCCGAGTCCGCGTCCACGCCGTCGTCGTCGACGGGGCAGTCCACCGGCGTGTCGCTGGGCGTCGGGGGCGTCGTCTTGGCGGGTGGCGGCGTGTCGCTCGGCGTCTGACCCGGCTCGGTCGTCTTGCTGGGCGGCGGCGTGTCGCTCGGCGTCTGGGGCGGCGTCTGCGTGACGGTGTCCCCGGCGTCCCCGGTCGCGAAGGCGGCGGGGGCCGACAGCAGCGAGAGCGGAACGATGGCGGCCGTGGCCGCCGCTGCTGCCATGGCACGGCGAAGCTTCATGAAGACCTCAGAAGTCCGGCGCGCTGCCGGGCGGCAGCACGGAGGTTGGGGCCTCCGCGCTGGGACGCGGGTGTGGCCTTGGTTACTGCATGCATGACCTGCGATGGCTGTGAATGGTTGTCCCCTCATTCACATAATCCTTATGTGGCATGGCTCACATTGCTTGTGCGGTCGTGAACGGGTGCCGTAGAACTGCCCCCGCCCCGCGGGTGCTTCGGAAGAGCCCGCGGTGCTTACGGGAGAAAAGGGGAGGGGACGGCGTGGCCATACCTGATGAGGTGTGGGAGAGGTTCGAGAACGACAGCGAGCGGGACATCCGTTCGTCGGCGCCGAAGGAACCGTCCGCGCGGGCCCGCATGGTGGCCGAACGGCTCCGGCGGCTCGACGAGGAGGCGGCCCGCCAGGAGGCCGCGCGGGCCGGGCGGTTGCGCCGCAGACGCGCGAAGCGCGACGCCGAGCCGGTGCGCTGGCGCCCGGACGACTGGCGCGCGGCGCCCACGGGGTCGACGGGCGGCGGACGCTCCCGCTCGGAGCGCTCACAGCGGGTCCGCCAGGTGCGGAGCGTGGTGATCGTCTTCGGCTTCATGGCCCTGGCGATCGTGCTGCTGAGTCCGCTGCGGTTCTACATCTGGGGCTGATGGGGCCGCCGCCTCGGCACCGGCGTGGAACCGGCTTTGGGACTGGCTTCGGAACCGGCTTTGGAGCTGGCTTTGCAACCGGCTTTGGAACCGGTGGTGATCTTCCTCCGTCGTAGAAGTGGTGCGGGTGACTCCGCACCAGTCGTACGTACGTGATGTGTGCCGGGGGAGAGTCCGTGAACCACCTGAACCGCCTGAACCGTGTGAAGCCCGTGAGGCTTGCGGGGCCTGCGCGGCCTGCGAGGCCCGTGAGGGGCGTCATGGCGCTGGTGCCGCGTGCCGTGGTGGCCGTCTCGGTCGTCGCGGCTCTCGGGGCGACCGMSRCTTGTGGGACGACGACGGCGCGAAGCCACACGCGAGCGCGGCCCCCTCGAAGGGGCCCGGCGCCCGTCTTGAGAAGGCGGCGCTCGCCACGGGCGACATCAAGGGGTACAGGGTCGAGAAGCCGGACGCCTCCGGGGGAACGCGGAAGCCCACCG
>NZ_JASKYR010000786.1:0-2995 GCF_041028215.1 Streptomyces flavofungini | reverse complement strand
GCCTTGCTGTCGCCGCGCACGGCGACGTCCTTGGCGTGGGCGTCGGGGTCGGCGGGGAGGGTGCGGGCGAGCATCTGGAGCCGGGTCACGAAGCCGTCGCCGTTCGCGACGTGCTTGAGCAGCGTCCCGAACCGGTCGACCAGCGCCTCCTGGTCCTCGGAGTCGCGCAGTCCGACGCCGGGGCCCTCGATCTCGATGGCGGCGGTGACGGTCCTGCGGTCGGCGTGCAGCAGTACGGCGATCTCGTCCGGGCCGAAGGGCGCGGCCAGCCAGCTGATGCGGCCGATGCCGGGCGGCGGGCCGACCTCGACCTCGCGCCCGTCGAGCGCGACCCCGGCCTCGGCGGCACCGGAGCGGTAGGCGGTGCCGCGCTTCAGGGACCGCTTGTAGCTGCGGTTGATCTCGAACCACTTGTAGAAGGTGCGGCCCTTGTACGGGACGTAGACCGCCGCGATGGCGAGCATCGGGAGGCCGGTGAGCAGGACGATGCGCAGGGAGAGGACGGGGACCAGGAGTCCGCACATCATGCCGAGGAACGCGCCCACGATGATCAGGGCGATTTCCCCGGTCTCGCGGTTCTTGCCGACGATCGCGTTCGGCCGGGCGCGGCCGATCAGATATGTGCGGCGGGGCGCGACCGGCTGGGACACGTGGGACTGGGTCGTCAACGCCCTTCACCTCCCGTGCGGTTGGAGCTGCTGTTGCCTGGACCGCCGCGGCTGCCCGCGTGCGGCGTGTCCGTCGCGCTCTTGCGCGGCGGGGGTGCGGCGGAGGGGACAGCTCCGCCGCCGTTCGACGAGCCGCCGCCGGAGCGGCCGCTGTGCGCGGCCACACCGCCGCTTGCGGGGTTGGCGGGCCGCGC
Source organism: Streptomyces flavofungini (assembly GCF_041028215.1). GTDB lineage: Bacteria > Actinomycetota > Actinomycetes > Streptomycetales > Streptomycetaceae > Streptomyces > Streptomyces flavofungini_B. The sequence goes on along the minus strand of NZ_JASKYR010000786.1, from coordinate 2,133 downwards.
CTGGCCTCCGCCGCCGCCTCCGCCGCCGTCGCCGTTCCCCCGGGTGCTGTGGGTCTTGATGCCCTGGGAGACGAGGGAGGCGGGGGAGCTGATGACGGCGGCGGCCTTGTTCTCGACGCCGCGCATGAGCCGGTTGTTGCGGGAGTTGGCGATGTCGTCGCCGAAGCCGGGCACGAAGCGGTAGATCATCGCGCTGGCGAAGATGGCGAGCAGGATGATCGAGAGGCCGGAGACGACCGCCGAGAAGGAGTCGGGGCCGTCGTCGGCGGAGAGCGCTCCGGCGAGCCCGAGCACGATCACGATGATCGGTTTGACCAGGATCACCGCGATCATGATCCCGGCCCAGCGGCGGACGTGCGACCACAGGTTCTTGTCGACGAGTCCGGCGTACACGACCGTGCCGAGGAGGGCGCCCACGTAGAGCAGGGCGGCCCTGATCACGAGTTCCAGCCAGAGGACGCCCGCGGCGAGGATCGACACCAGCGAGACGACGATCAGCATGATCGGGCCGCCGCCGATGCCGTCGCCCTTCTTCAGGGCCGCCGAGAAGGTGCCGAAGAACTGGTCCGTCTGGCCGCCGGTCGCCTTCGCGATGACGTCCGAGACCCCGTCGGCCGCCGACACGACCGTGTACAGGATCAGCGGGGTGAAGGCGGAGGCGAGGACCGTCAGCCACAGGAAGCCGATGGCCTCGGAGATCGCGGTGGTCAGCGGCACGCCGCGCACGGCGCGCTTGGCGACGGCGAGCAGCCACAGGAGGAGCGTCAGGATGGTCGACGCCGCGAAGACGACGGCGTACTGCTGGAGGAACTTGGCGTTCGTGAAGTCCACGTTCGCCGTGTCCTTCACGGCGTCGGACAGCTTGTCGATGGTCCAGGACGCGGCTTCGGCGCAGCCCTTGGCCAGGGAGGCCAGCGGGTCGGCGTCCCCGCTGATGGGCGGGGCGGCGGGATAGGCCCCGTCGCCCCCACCACCTCCGCTGCCGCCTTGTTGGCCTTTTTCGCAGTATTTTTTGGCGGGGCCATGGATCAGATCGCATGCATCGTCCTGCGGATCCGGCGCGGCGAAGGCGCGGGTCGCGAACAGGACCGCCGTGGTCTGTACGGCGGCGACGGCGGCGCCGAGTCGGAGTACGCGGCGGCTACCGGGCATAAGTGAACCCTCCGTACCCTTCGACTGCCTTGGCGATGTCATCGGAACCGGAGGCTCGGTCGTCGCCCGGGACAGGGGCGGGACCGTCCTTCTGGGAGTGGGTGACGGCCTTCCAGTCACCGTCGATCCACGCCAGCTCCATGGTGATGGTGAACCAGCTGTTGGTGACCGGCTTGGTGGACTTCTCGCCCGCCAGGCCCAGCAGGCCGCTGCACCAGACCTCGACGGTCGCCTTCCCCTTCGAGGCGTCGGTGACCTTGGTGCCGATGGGCGTGGTGCGGGAGACGAACTGGTCGCCGCTGGGCGTCGAACCGTCCTCGTTCAGTCCCACCTTCTTGAAGAAGGCGGGGCTGTAGGCCTTGTCCAGATCGCTCCGGAACTTGGACACACTCGACGGGGCCATGACGGCTTCGAGGATGGGGTCCCGCTTTCCCTTGTCGAACATGTCGGCGGAGCCGAGGGCGACGGCGAAGTTCGCGGCGGCGCTCTGAGCGCCCTGCTCGGTATCCGCATAGCCCGACGGAATCCCCCCGGTCTTCGACCCGACCGGCTTCTCCCCCGTAGGGGCCGTCGCGGAGGTTTCCGGCTTTTTCTCGTCGGCCGTGCCGGACGCCTCGCCGTCGCCGCTCCGATTGGCGAAGGCGATCGCCGCGATCAGCAGGACCACGACGCCGACCACGGTCACCAGGCTGCGTGAGGACGACCGCCCCGGCCTGGCGGGTCTGCGGGTGTCGCTCTCCCCCTCGGGGAGCCTCGTCCTGGTCTCCCCCGAGCCGCCGAAGGGGCCGATGTTCCGCTCGTCGTCGGGACTCATGCCGCGTACGCCCCCTCAATCTCTCGCGTGACCGTCACCAGGGACACGTATGACGGTAGCCGTGCTGGTTCCCGCGTGGGAGCGGTGTGGTGACTCGACATCAGGGAGCAGCAACCTCTGCCGGTGGGCACGACGGACGGATGAAGGAGAAGGACGGGGCTCGGGGA
>NZ_JASKYR010000785.1:0-3505 GCF_041028215.1 Streptomyces flavofungini | reverse complement strand
GCCCGCGCCCGTGGCGACCAGGACGACACCCTGGGCGCCCGCCTGGACCGCCGTCTCCAGGAGCAGCGGGTCGGCGTCGACGTGGTGCATCACCATGTCGATGCGCGGCAGCGACACCGCGGCGGGCAGCGGCAGCGGGGCGGGACGCTCGGGCCGGTGCAGTATCGACACCTTGCCGAAGCCGACCTTGCCCACCCGCGGCCCCGAGGGGTCGGCGAAGGCGTCGGCGGCGAGGGTCTGCGTCTTGACGGTGCCGCGCGCGGCGTGCACCTTGCCGTCGAAGACGACGAGTACGCCCAGGTCACGGACGGTCGCGGCGGTGAGCAGCGCGTCGTAGAGATTGCCGGGTCCGTCGCCGTCGGTGGCGCCGAGCGGCTTCTGCGCCCCGGTGAAGACCACCGGGCGGGAGTCGTGGTGGTACAGGTCGAGCAGGAAGGCGGACTCCTCCAGGGTGTCCGTGCCGTGCGTGACGACGATGCCGTCGACCGCGGGATCGGCGAGCACCTCGTGCACGGTGCGCAGCAGGGTGAGCTGCTGGGCGGAGGTCAGCCGGGGGCTGTTCACGTTGAACAGGTCGATGACCTCGGAGGCTATGCCCTGGGGTATCGCGGCGGTGGCGAGCACCTCGCGGCCGGGGGCGTCGGCGGCGAAGCCGGTGCCCTGCCAGCGGCTGGCGATCGTGCCGCCGGTGCTGATGACGACGACCCGTCGTGCCTGCGCTTCCACGTCTGCGTACCTCCCTGGGATCACGAGGACCGTCAGCCCCCGGAGTGGTGGCCAGCCTCGTCGCGAGGATAGTTCGAACATCACGCAATGTGCTTGCCAAGATCCACCCCACGCGCAACATTCGAGGTGGATAATCGCGTCATGGACGAGATTGACCGCAATATCTTGCGCGAGCTACAGCGTGACGGCCGCCTGACCAACCAGGAGCTGGCCCAGCGGGTCGGCCTCAGCGCGTCCCCGTGCATGCGGCGGGTGCGCCAGCTGGAGGCGGACGGGGTGATCCAGGGGTACCGCGCCGTCGTCGACCCCGAGGCCGTGGGCCGGGGCTTCGAGGTGCTCGTCTCCATCGAGGTGCGGCGCGACCGCGGGACGGTCGAGGCGTTCGAGGCCGCGCTCCAGGACATCCCGGACGTCATCGAGGCGTACCGCCTGTTCGGCAGCCCCGGCTGTCTGTTGCGCATCGCCGTCGCGGACCTCGCCGCCTACGAGCGGCTCTGGATCGAGCGGCTCACGGCGCTCGCGGGCGTCACGGAGGTCAACTCGCAGATCATCATGAAGCGGATCAAGGAGCCGGAGGGGCTCCCGGTGGACGCGTAGGCCCGGACAGCTTGTTGGGGCCAGGTGCTTGTTATGGGCAGGGGCTTGTTGAGGTCGGGGACTTTGGTCCAGACCTATTGACGGCAGGTCCGTACCTGCCTAGCGTGACGCCTCGCACCACGCACGTCTCCTCGTCCCCCTCGCCTCCAGGGAGTCCAGCGTGTTCGGTCGGACGCTACGCCTGCTGGGGTCGGCCATCGCGCTGGCCTGTGTCGCACAACTACCGGCCGCCGCGGCGGCCCCCGCCGCTCCCCGGGCCGACACCTGCGCGGTGAAGTCGAAGCCCGCGGGGAAGGTCCTCCAGGGCTACTGGGAGAACTGGGACGGCGCCTCCAACGGCGTGCACCCGCCGTTCGGCTGGACGCCGATCACCGACTCCCGCATCCGCGAGCACGGCTACAACGTGATCAACGCCGCCTTCCCGGTGATCCGTTCGGACGGCACCGTCCTGTGGGAGGACGGCATGGACGCGACCGTGAAGGTCGCGACGCCCGCAGAGATGTGCCAGGCGAAGGCGGACGGCGCCACCATCCTGATGTCGATCGGCGGCGCGACGGCGGGGATCGACCTCAGCAACTCCGCCGTGGCCGACCGCTTCGTCGAGACGATCGTGCCGATCCTGAAGAAGTACAACTTCGACGGCATCGACATCGACATCGAGACGGGCCTCGTGGGCAGCGGCAACATCAACCAGCTCTCGCCCTCGCAGTCCAACCTCATCCGCATCATCGACGGCGTGCTCGCCAGGATGCCGTCGAACTTCGGCCTCACCATGGCGCCCGAGACGGCGTACGTCACCGGCGGCAGCGTCGTCTACGGCTCGATCTGGGGCGCTTACCTCCCGGTCATCAAGAAGTACGCGGACAACGGCCGCCTGTGGTGGCTGAACATGCAGTACTACAACGGCAGCATGTACGGCTGCTCCGGCGACTCCTACTCCGCGGGCACCGTCCAGGGCTTCACCAAGCAGACCGACTGCCTCAACAAGGGCCTGGTCATCCAGGGCACCACCATCAAGGTCCCCTACGACAAGCAGGTCCCCGGCCTCCCGGCCCAGCCTGGCGCGGGCGGCGGCTACATGTCCCCGAGCCTGGTCACCCAGGCGTGGAACACCTACAACGGCGCCCTGAAGGGCCTGATGACGTGGTCCATCAACTGGGACGGGTCGAAGGGGTGGACCTTCGGCGACAACGTCAAGCGGCTGCGGTAGCGGAGTCGGCGGCCCGCGTCACGGCGCGCCGGGCGGCGGCGGCCAGTGTCCGCCGGTCCGTCCCCCACAACGGGGCGTGCGCCGTGACGCCCACGGTCAGGGCCCTGGCGGCGGCCACCCGGCGCAGCGAGGCCGTGAAGTCCTCCTCGCCGAGGAAGGCGGCGGCGGTGCTCGCGGCGCCGCCCTGCCGGTAGGCGACCGTCACCGGGCGGACCGGCGCGCCCGCGTCGGCCGCCGTCTGGAAGACGGCCCGGCGGAAGCGCCCGCCCGCCTCGGAGCACCAGGTGGTCGCCTGGGGAAAGACGAGGACGGAGGTTCCGCCGCGCAGCACCTCCGCCAGTTCGGCCACCCTGCGCGGCAGGTGGCGCGGGCTGCCGTCGCGGTCGATGAAGTGGGTGCCCACCCGCCGGGCGAGCGGCCCGATCACCGGCCAGCGGCCCACCTCCCGCTTGGCGAGCACACTGACCGGCTCGACGGCGAGCAGGGCGATGACGTCGAGCCAGGAGATGTGGTTGGCGACGACGAGCGTGCCCGTGCCCGGGTGGCCGGACGCGCTGAGCCGCTCCGGGGCACCGGCCTCGAACCCCACGCCCAGCGCCCCGAGCACCGCCCGCGCCTCGCCCCGCAGGGTGCCGGGGTCGGCGAGCCGGCCGCCGCGCGCGGTGGCGCGGGTCAGGGTGTACGTCAGTGCCGCGTACCGCCGGGCGAGTTCGGCGAGCGGCACGCGCGGCTCGGGCTCGGCGACACAGCTCGCCGGGCAGCCGGGGTCGATCGACCAGGGACTCATCGCGTTCATCGCGCGTCCTCGCCGAGGAAGTACCTGCGGTGCCGTGCGCTGAGCCGCTCCATGTCCAGGAGCACGAAGAAGTCGGCGACACCGAACTCCGGGTCGTGGGCGGGGGCTCCGCACAGCCACGCGCCGAGCCGGAGGTAGCCGCGGAGCAGCGGCGGCAGGTCGGCGTAGGAGGGGCG
>NZ_JASKYR010000784.1:0-3557 GCF_041028215.1 Streptomyces flavofungini | reverse complement strand
GGGTCGGCGGACTCGACCGTCACGCGGACGTGGCGGGCCACTCCCCCGCCCTCCCGCACGGCGTGCCAGTGCCGCCCGTCGAGGGAGGTCCGCACCTCGTAGGAGTCTGGCCGCACGTCGGTCCAGCGCGGGGTGACCCGGGAGATCCGGGTGGGCCTGCCGAGGTCCGCCGTCAGCTCCGCGCGGCCGGTGCCGGGGACCCAGGCGGTCGCGGTGCTGCCGTCCAGGGCCGCCTCGGCGTACTGCCCCGACTGCTCCGACGTCGCCTTCGCGGTGCGGCACCTGGCGAGGTTGCCGGTGGGTTCGAGGTCGGGTCGCCGGGTCTTCAGATGCGCGGGCGCGTCCGGGCCGACGAGCTGCCTGCCCTGCGGTGTCTCGATCTCGAACGGCTCACCCCGGGTGAGCCGCACGGTGGTCTCACGGGCGCCGACGGCGATGTCGTACGTACGCCCCTGCCAGTGCAGCCCCTTGACGTTGACCCCGCCGGAGAGCTGCGGCGGCAGCATCGGATCGAGCCGCACACGGTCCTCCCGCAGGCGCTGTCCGGTCAGGCCGTGGGTGAAGACCTGGAGGAAGCCGCCCTGGCCGGTCGTGAAGTTCTGGGCGGGTGAACCCGAAAGGGGGTCGGAGGCACCGGCCTTGTCGCCGCGCGCCTCGGAGAACAGCTCGAAGGGGCCGCGCGCGAAGGGACGGATGGAGCGCGTCAGATAGGTGTACGCGGAGCAGCCGGCCTCACCGCCCGCCGCGGCGTCGATGGCGTGCACCGAGTCGGTCATCGCGGGTCCGTCGGGGTCGGTGCGCGCGGCGTAGTAGTCCAGGGTGCTGGTGGCCGCCTGCCGTGACATCGGCCACTCCAGCGGGTACATCAGGAGCACGGTGTCCGCCTGCTTGATGACCGAGCCCTGGTAGCCGTCGTACTGCTGGAAGACCTTCGTGCCGGGGTCGTAGGGGATGCGCAGCTTGTCGGCGACGGTGGTCCAGGCGCTGGGGGCCTTCTCGTCGAGGACGCGGGCGACGCGGGTGGCGGTGCGCAGGGTGGTGGCGGCGCCCGCGTTGGTGAAGACGCCGTCGTCGACGCCGTTGCTGTACTCGTCGGGTCCCGCGACGTCCTTGATGGAGTAGCTGCCGTCGGCGTTCGGCGTGGCGCGGTGGGCCCAGAACCGGGCGACGCCCCGGATCACCGGCCAGCCGCGGGTGCGCAGCCAGTGGGTGTCCTTGGTGGCGAGGTAGTACTGCCAGGCGGCCAGCGCCACGTCGCTCTGGAGGTGGTTCTGGGTGCGGCAGTGGGGCGGGTCCACGCTGTGGCACTCGGGGCCGAGTTCACCCTTGCTCGCGCTGGTCCAGGGGTAGAACAGGCCGGGGTGACCGAGCTTGGCCGCATTGGCCCGGGCGCCCGCGCGGGTGCGGTAGCGGTACTCCACGACCGACTTGGCGAGGTCGGGGTGGGTGGCCAGGAGCGCGGGGTACATCCACGTCTCGGCGTCCCAGAACACCAGGCCGCCGTAGTTGTCGCTGCTGAGACCGGTGGGCGAGATGCTGTCGGCCGAGCCCTTCCTGGTGCTGGAGAGCAGCCCGAACTGGGCCGACCGCAGCCACCGCTGCATCCGGTGCTGTCCGGGCACCTCGATGTCGCTGCGCCACAGCTCGCGCCAGGCGGCGGAGTGCCCCGCGAACAGTGTGTCCCAGCCCTTGTCGGCCGCCCGGCGCGAGGCCGTCACCGCGTCACGCCCGGGTGAACGGGAGGTCAGGGCGGTGTCGACGCCGACGTACTTGGCGACTTCGTAGGTCCGGCCCGAGCGGACACCGAGGGAGAGCGACTGCCGGGCACTCAGGCCGTCGGACACGGGGGCACCGGGCGCCTTATCTTCACTTCCTGTACGCAATCCCTCCCCGGTGCGAAGGGTCGACGCGACGGTTCCCGCCGTCCCCGTGCCCTGCGTACGGAACCCCACCGCCATCGTGCCGCCGCCCGTCCGCGCCCCGGCATGGGCCGGGTTCAGCCTGCGGGCGCCGCGCCCTTCGATGCGGTCGGTGACCCGGGCCGTGCCGCTCCAGTGCGGTGTCATCCGCAGCCGTACCGCGCCCACATGCGGGTCGGTTCGGTCCGTGAGGACGTCGTAGGCGAGGTCGGTGGCCCGCCCGTCGGAGGCCGTCCACCTGAGCTTGGTGCGCACGAAACCGCGACGCAGGTCCAGGCGCTGCGAGTAGTGCGAGATCCGGGCCGCGGGGGTGGCGGAGGTGAAGGTCTGCGACCCGGCGCCGCCGGTGGTCACGGTCAGCGGTGTCCATGTCGGGAGCGCCGCTGCGACCTGCCGGTTCTCCGTGGTGGAGGGGTTGTGCGCGTAGAGCCCGGAGACGAACGACCCGTCGTAGCGAGGGGTGAAGAGCGGCCATCCGGTCCTGTCGGCCGAAGCGGTGTAACCCGTGCCGTTGGGCGCGACGCGCTGGCCGAGGTAACCGTTGCCGACGAAGGCGTGGTAGCTGTCCTTCGGGTCGATGCGGTGCGAGGTCAGTGTCCAGCCGTCGCCGAGGGGGCCGGGGCCGCCCGGCGGCACCACCGCCGCGCTGCCGGGACCATCTGCCTCCGCCGTCGCCGTCGGCGGCACGGCCGCCGCGAGCACACCGAGCAGGACAGGTGCGATGAACCGGGCCTTGTGGGCGAGAGACCTCATTGTGCTCCGTTACGCAGACGCGGGGACAGCGACCGAGAAGGTCAGGCGACCATAAAGAGATGAACGGTCCGCGTCAATGAGTTGCACGATGCGTTGAAGAATCTAAGGAGAACTCCCACCCGAGGGCTGATTACCACCAATACGCCGGGTAGCGCGCGCTCGTGCGGCGGGTGCGCGTGAGGGCCCACCCGGCGAGCACGAGCAGGACGGTGGACCCCATCAGCAGCGGTACGAAGGTGGCGGGCGCCGGAGTGCTCAGGACGATGACCACGGCGGTGGCGCACGCGGGTGAGTGCGAGCAGCGCGCCATCATCATCGCCGCCAGGCTGACACCGGCCGCCACCGCGGCTCCCCACGGCGAGCTGCCCACGACGGCGACCGCCGCGTATCCGACGACGGCACAGAGCAGATGCCCGGCGATCACGCTGCGCGGCTGGGCCAGTGGCAGCCGGGGAGCGCCGTGGATGATCGCGGCGGAGGCGGCGAGCGGGGGTATGAGCACCGGCTCGTGGATGAGTGACCCTATGGCGACCAGCGCGAGCAGTACGGCGGTGACCGCGCCGACGCTGTGCGCGGCGGCCCGGCGCGACGGCGGGGCGGGCSGCVCCRCCRCGGAATCCACGGCACCCACGCAACCCGGGGAGCCGGTTGGGTCGGTGGAGGCGGCGGTTGAGTCGGTGGAGGCGGCGGGATCGACGCAGCTGACGGAGCGGTGGGATGCCGAAGTCCGCCCCGGTCAGTTCGCGGCTCGCGTCCCACAGCCGTGCCGCGACGGAGGTGTCGGCGAGGTGGCTCCAGACCGGTTCGCGCCGGGGCTCGCCGCGCAGCCCGAACACGCGCGGACCCCACAGTTCGCCTCCCCGTACGCCCGGGTCGAGCACCGCC
>NZ_JASKYR010000783.1:0-3599 GCF_041028215.1 Streptomyces flavofungini | reverse complement strand
CCGGCGTGGTCGGCCTCGGGCTGCTGCTCACCGCGCTCGACGTGTTCCGGGTCGGCACGGTCCTGGTCGGCGTCGCGCTGCTCGGCGGCGCCGCGCTGCGGTGGGCGCTGCCGGACGTCGGCATGCTGGCGGTGCGCTCGCGCTTCACGGACATGGTGACGTACGGGGTGCTCGGCGGGGCCATCGTCCTCCTCGCGCTGATGGCACAGCCGAATCCGGCGCTGGAGATCCCGTTCCTCGACGACACGCTGCACTTCACCATCGACAGCTGACCCGCTGACCCGCCCCAGGCGGCGCGCGACGGTGGCCCCGTCCTCCCCCGAGGGGCGGGGCCACCGTCCGCGCCGGTGCAGAAATCTACGGCGGGGAGCCGGGGCGCGTCGTCCCCCGGCGGGTGGAGTCCGGGGCACGCCTGGCGCGGTAGCCGCGTGGTTCCTGCAACTTCCGCGGTACCGCCGCTGGTTGACGTTCCGCCGTCCGCACGCGGGCTACGCTGCGGCGATGCGGATCCGCCCCGTAGTCGTCGACGCGCTCATCGCGATCGCCCTGACCACGGTGGCCGTGCTGCTCGGCCAGGAGTCCGTACGGCAGGGCTGGCCGGAACTCGACCCCGTCGGTTACGCGCTCGTGGGGCTCGTCAATCTGCCCGCCGTGCTGCGCGGCAGGGCCCCGCTGACGGTGTTCCTCCTCGTGCACGCGGTCTGGACCGTGTACGTCACCGCGGGGTACTGGCCGGTCCTGAACACCTTCGCGCCCATGCTCGCCGTCTACACCGTGGCGTCGGTGCGGCCCGTCCGCGTCTCCCTGCCGTGCGCGGTCCTGATGGGCGGCGTCTGGATCTACGCGGGCCTGCTCGACGAGGGGGCCGGGATGCCCGCCGTCGTCGCGCAGGCGATCGGCTTCCCCCTGGTGATCTGGCGCTTCGGATACGCCGCGCGCCGCACGGCCGAGCTGGCCAGGCAGCTGAAACGGGAGCAGGACGAGCGGGCCAGGCGCGAGGTCGCCGAGGAGCGGGGCCGCATCGCGCGGGAGCTGCACGACGTCGTGGCACACCATATGTCGGTCATATCCGTGCAGGCGGGCCTCGCGACGTTCGTCTTCGGCTCGGACCCGCCCACGGCACGCGCCGCCCTCGGCACCATCGCGGGCACCAGCGGCGAGGCGCTCGAAGAGCTGCGCCGGATGCTGCGGGTGCTGCGCGCCGGGGACGCCGACGGCGAGGCGGACGCCCCGGAGGCGCCCATGCCGGGCCTCGCCCGCCTCGACGAGATGGCCGAGCGGGTACGGGCCGGGGGAGTCCCGGTGGAGCTGCGGGTGACGGGGACCCCGCGGCCGCTCGCGCCGGGCATCGAGCTGTGCGCGTACCGGGTGGTGCAGGAGGCGCTGACCAACGTGCTGAAACACGCGGGCGGCGCGCGGACCACCGTGGAACTCGGCTACCGGCGCCATCACATCGAGGTCTCCGTCATCAACGACGGCGAGGGGGTGATTCCGGACAAGGTGCCGACGCGCGGCGGACACGGCTTGATTGGCATGCGGGAGCGGGCCAAGCTCTACGGCGGGACGATCGGCATCGGCCCGCTGAGCGAGGGGGGATTCGCCGTGCGCCTCACCCTGCCGACCTCGGCCCGTGCCGCGGCGCAGGGGGACGACACCACCGAATGACCGGCTCGATCAAGGTACTTGTCGTGGACGACCAGTTCCTCATCCGCGCGGGACTGGTCGGGCTGCTGCGCGCCGCCCCCGGCATCGAGGTCGTCGGTGAGGCGGGCGACGGCGACGAGGCCGTGGCACTCGCCGCGCGGACCCGGCCCGACGTCGTCCTCATGGACATCCGGATGCCCGGCATGAACGGCATCACGGCCACCGCGGAGATCCTCGCCCAGGCGGCCGAACCCCCGCCGCGCGTCCTGGTCCTCACCACCTTCGACCTGGACGAGTACGTGTACGGGGCGCTGCGCGCCGGGGCCTCGGGGTTCCTGCTCAAGGACTCGGGGCCGGAGCGGCTGCTCGCCGCGGTGGCGGCGGTCGGCGCCGGTGACGCGCTCTTCGCGCCCAGCGTGACGCGCCGCCTCGTCGAGGCGTTCGCGCGGCAGGCGTCGGGGCCCGACGCCGGTGGCAGGGGCGGGCCGCCGTCCGGCCTCGCGGCGCTGACCGGGCGCGAGGTGGAGGTCCTGAAGCTGATCGCGCGCGGCCTGACCAACGCCGACATCGCCGAGCGCCTCTACATCAGCGAGGCGACCGTCAAGACCCACCTCAACCGGACGATGAGCAAGCTGGACCTGGACAGCAGGGCACAGGCGGTGGTCGTGGCCTACGAGTCGGGCCTGGTCACCCCGGGGGTACCGGGGACCGGGGCCTGAGAGACGGGCCCCGGCCGGCCGGACGCGGCGGGTTCAGCAGGTGACGACCTTGCCGTAGGAGCCGCGGCCCCAGGTCCACTCCCACTGCTCGCCCGGCTGGTAGGTGAGGCAGCGCGAGTCACTGCCCCAGTCGATGACGACCTTCAGGTGCATGGTCTGACGGCAGTTGTTGGTGACCTTCACATACTTCCGGTGCTTGACCACGTCCCGCTGCACACAGGCCGGGGCGGTGCCCCGCACCGCGGCCTGAGCCGCGGGGGCCGTGGCGAGACAGGTGCCGAGGAGGGCGGAGACGGCGAGGAGGCCGCCCGCGAAACGCTTGCCGTACGGCATGTACGGATCCCTTCGTTGAGTGCGTGCGTTGCCTTCGCACTCTGCCGAGCACCGGGGGCCCGGGGCCGCAGACTTGGCCGAAGTACGCCCTTTCGGGCGTAATCACCCGGGACGCGCGGGGAGCATGCGCGAGGCGGTGCCCGTCCTCTCCCCCGTGGGAGGACGGGCACCGCCGTCTGGGAGGGTGATTCCTTCTGGATTCACCCGATGTAAGCGGTGTGTTCCGCCTAAGAACCAGAGTCATGGACGCGCCAACATCGTTCAAGGGATGCCAGACCCCTGTGGCACGGAGGTGACCATTCCGCAACGGTGTCCGAGGCCTGCAACGGGCCTGGTCCGATGTACGTGACCGGCCACCTCGCGGCGATGGGACACTGTTGGCCGGACCGCGGGAACTGACATCCTGGCTCCGCGCATCCCTCTGGATGGGGCGGCGGCACGGCAGGCGCGGGCGCAGGACAGGAACGTACGCGGGCGCAGGACAGGAACGTACGGGGGCAGGACAGGCACGTACGGGGGGAAGAGGGGGAGTAATGCCTCGTTGGAAGGCGCTGCCGGACGAGCTCGACCCAGAGGTCAGGGAGTTCGCCGACCAGCTCCGCAGGCTCGTGGACCACAGCGGTCTGAGCATCGCGGCGGTCTCGGACCGGACCGGCTACAGCAAGACGTCGTGGGAGCGCTATCTGAACGGGCGGCTGCTCGCGCCCAAGGGCGCCATCGTGGCGCTGGCCGAGGTGACCGGCACACCGCCCGTGCACCTCATCACCCTGTGGGAGCTCGCGGAGCGTGCCTGGAGCCGCTCCGAGATGCGCCACGACATGACCATGCAGGCGATACGCATATCCCAGGCGCGCGCCGCCCTGAAGGAGGCGGAGGAGCGGCAGGCCTCGTCCGCCGCCAAGT
>NZ_JASKYR010000782.1:0-3833 GCF_041028215.1 Streptomyces flavofungini | reverse complement strand
GGCGGCACCCTGAGGCCTCCGCTGCCGGGCGGAGGCACAAGGGGCTCAGAAGTACCTCAATTAACACCGGCATCCGTGGACGCTGCACCCATCCCGTCCATAGGGTCGCGATCATGCCCGACATATCACTGACCACCCTCGTCGTCCTCTGCGCCGCCGCCCTCGCGGCGGGCTGGATCGACGCCGTGGTCGGCGGCGGGGGACTGCTGCTGCTCCCCGCCCTGCTGCTCGGGCTGCCCGCGGGCACCCCGGCCGCGCACGCCCTCGGCACCAACAMSGCCGCGACGTACGTCAGGAAGACCCGCGTCGACGTGCCGACCGCCGTCCGGATCGGCCTCGCGGCGCTCGCCGGGTCCATGGGCGGCGCCTTCTTCGCGGCCGGGATGAGCACCGACGTGCTGAAGCCCGTCATCATGGTCGTGCTGCTCGCCGTCGCCGCCTTCGTGATCCTGCGGCCCGCGTTCGGCACCGCGCCCGCGGCCGGGCCCGCGTCCCCGCGGCGGATTCTCGCCGCGATCGGCCTCGCGGGGCTCGGCATCGGCTTCTACGACGGCCTGATCGGCCCCGGCACCGGCACCTTCCTCGTCCTCGCCCTGACCGCCGTGCTCCACCTCGACCTGGTCTCCGCCTCGGCCACCGCGAAGATCGTCAACTGCTGCACCAACGCGGGCGCCCTCGCGATGTTCGCCTGGCAGGGCGCGGTCCTTTGGCAGCTCGCGGCGCTGATGGCCGTCTTCAACCTCGCGGGCGGCATGTTCGGCGCCCGCACGGCACTGAAGAAGGGCAGCGGCTTCGTCCGCATCGTACTGCTGACCACCGTTCTCGCCCTCGTGGTGAAGATGGCGTACGAGCAGTGGGTCGCCTGAGCCCGTTCGCCGGGCTCCGCCGCCGTGGTCTCAGCGCACTTCCGTGGTCTCAGCGCACTTCCGTCAGATGGGCGAAGACGACCACGTTGCCCTGGTAGCCGGTCTCCTTCGAGTACCTGCCGCCGCAGGTGATCACCCGTAGCTCCGGCCGGGGCGCGGCCCCGTACACCTTGTCGTCGGGGAAAGCGTCGGCGTCGTACACCTCGTTCGCGTCGACCGTGAAGACGGCCACGCTGCCGTCCCTGCGGTCCACCTCGATGGTGCTGCCCCGGCGTACCGCGCCCAGCTCGTAGAAGACGGCCGGGCCCTCCCTGTTGTCGACATGGCCCGCTACGACGGCGGTGCCGCGCTCGCCGGGGGTGGTGCCCGCCTCGTACCAGCCCGCGAGGTTCTTCCGCCCCGGCGGCGGTACGTCGAGGCTGCCCTGGCGGGTCAGGCCGAGGCCCATCAGGGGGGTGTCGACGCCGATCGCGGGGATGCGCAGGCGGTCCGGCGGGGAGGGCGGCAGGGCGGTGGAGCCCGGGTCGTGCGGGGTGCCGGTGCCGGTGGCGGTGGCGGTGCCTGGGTCGGGGGCGGTGCCGGTGTCGGCGGCGTGGTCGCCGGGCCGGGCCGACGCCGCCTGCGCGGCGGACGGCTGCGGTGGCGGATGCGGCTCGGCACCGCTGCTCAGCAGCCAGGCACCGGAGCACAGCGCCACGGCGCTGACGGTGGCTATGAGCGCGTTGCCGGTTCTCGTGCTGCCGGTTCTCGTGCTGCCGGTTCTCGGGCTGCCGGGTCTCGCGGTGCCGGTCATCGCGTCGCCGGTGGTTCCGCGCGGTTGTGACGTACGACGTGTGTGGCGCATGGGGCGTCCCCCTCGGGTGTGCGGGCGGTCCGGGAGCCTCGTCCCCCTCCCCGCCCGCGAGGGGACACGGACCGGGAGGGGGCGAAGGCGGCGGTACCGGTGGACAGCGGAGGGTGTCCGTCAGATCCTGTCGCCTCTCGCCCGGCGATGCAGGAGCCAGGTACCGCCCGCGGCGGCGACGGCCAGTGCCGCCACGCCCGCCGCGGTCTGCACGGGGTCGGGGCCGAGTGCGCCGCCGACCCCCGTCTTCACATGTCCCCTCGGCTGCGTCGGCTGCCGCTCGCCCGCGGCGGCGGTGGAGGTGACCGTCACCACCAGATCGGCCATGATCCGCTTGTTCTTCACCCCCGAACCGCCCGCGCCGGAGCACTTCGCGGCGATCTCGTAGGTGCCTGGCTGGGCGGAGGGCGGCACCTCGAAGCGCCCCGCCGCCTCTCCCGGGCCGCCGCCGGGCGCCAGGGTGAACCGGCCCGCGCCCACCGCGCTGGCGTCGCCCGCGGCGGTGCCGCCGGTGCCGCAGGCCGTGGTGTGCACGGTGACCCCGGTGCCGGGGGTGACGGTCCCCGGGGTGATCACGAGGTCTCCGCCGGGCGCCGCGGAGGCGGGGGCGGCCAGGGCGCCGGCCGTCGCCGCGGCGAGGGCGGTACCGGTCAGCAGACGGGCGATGCGCATGATGCTCGTTCCTCCGAGGCCTTCGCGCGGGCACGCCCCGCGACACCCCCAAGTGCCGCTGCGTCGGTCGAGCCTCGCCCTTCCGAGGTAAGTGGCACTCGGCGGCGCGCGCCTCCCGGTGAGCCGGGACAAGGGCCGCATCGAGGCGGTTCCTGACGCCTCGCCAGAAGCGTTACAGCAGGTCACGGGCGTTGCACCGGCCCGACTTCGAAGAGCGCGGGCGGCGGCGGTGAATGGGTGACCCGGCCCGTCGGGAGGGAGCCGACCGGTGGCGCGCGGCGCGGGGCGCGGTCAGACCGCCTCCCAGGGCACCTCCTCATAGACCCCGGCGACCCTCGCCATCAGCTTCTCGTCGACGCCGTACGCCATGCCGTCGATCCGCCGCACCGGACTCACCCCCCAGGAGTTGGTGACGAAGGCCGCCGCGTACGACGGCAGGTCCGCGAGGGTGACCCGGGCGTGCCGGGTGGGGACCCCGGCGGCGGGCAGACCCGCCTCGACGAGCTGCATCGTGATGCCGGACAGATGCGGGGCGTCGGGCCAGACGACGCTCGTGCCGTCGAAGAAGCCGATGTTCGTGACGGCGCCCTCGCTGATCTCGCCATCGGGGCCGGTGAGCAGCGCGCCGTCGTACCCCGCGCGCCGGGCCAGTTCGTCGTGGCGGGCCTGGCCGAAGCCGCCCAGGTGCTTGATGTGGGCGAAGGGCCGCTGGTACGGCACGGACATCAGCGACTGCGCCCGGCCCTCCATGGTCCCGGCCAGCACGGTCGGCGGCCGGACGGTGATCATCACGGACGGCTCGCCGTCCGGGGCGTGCACGTAGACGCGTACGGAGGCGTCCTCGATGTCGTCGCGCAGGATGTGCCGGACGAGATCGCGCACCCGTTCGCCTTCGAGGCCCTGCCCGAACAGCTCACGCGTCGCCGCGTCGAGCCGCGCCAGATGGCGGTCCATGCCCCGCACCTTGCCGCCCCTGACCTGGAGCGCGGTGAAGTGCCCGGTGTTGACGAGCGCGGGCCAGAGCAGCCCGGCGCCGGTGGCGGGCTGACCGTCGATCTCGATGCGCTGGACCAGCGAGGAGGTTGTCATGCGGCCACGCTACGAGACACCACCGGAGCCAAGCCGACGACCTCTGTCCTGACCTCGCGCTGCGGATGCCGGGGGCTGGCCCGGATCTTTGTCCTGGCCTCGCCGCGTACGCCGGGGGCTGGTCCGTGTGCTCTGTCCTGGCGGCGCTTTGGGTGCCGGGGCCCGGCCCGTGCCCTCTGTCCTGACCGCGCCGCGAACGCCGGGGCCCGGCCCGTGCCCTCTGTCCTGGCCGCGCCGCGAACGCCGGGCCCGGCCGGTGCCCTCTGTCCTGGCCGTGCCGCGAACGCCGGGGCCCGGCCCGTGCCCTCTGTCCTGCCTGTGCCGCGAACGCCGGGGCCCGGCGTTCGCGGCGCGGTCAGGAC
>NZ_JASKYR010000781.1:0-3115 GCF_041028215.1 Streptomyces flavofungini | reverse complement strand
AGATACTGCTTCCCAAGAGCCTACCTAGCTGCGGTATGGTGGTGACACAGCGGGTAGCCGCTGACCTTCATTTCGAAGGGGCCCCGGTAGCCCAGCGGTAGAGGCCATGGATTCAAAACCCATACAGCGTCGGTTCGAATCCGACTCGGGGCACTTTTCCTTCGATTCCATGAATGCAGCGGAATTGATGAGCTTCACGTGAATGGGTGAACGACTCCGCGTTACTCCGCTTGAGTGCAACGCTGCAGCAAAACTGCATCCATGGATCAGCACAAACCTTCGGTGCGAGCTGAGGCACTCGAACTTCTGCGCCAGGGCGTAACAAATCGGAGCGTGGCGGAACGTCTCGATGTGCCGCGCGGCACCATCGGATGGTGGCGCTCAGAGGAGCGTAAACGCCTGGGCATCACGTACGAGCGCCTGACGGATTGCCCGCACTGCACTGGCCGACGGTACGACCACAGGGCCTACGCCTATCTCCTCGGCCTCTACCTTGGCGATGGGCACATCATCTCCAAGCCCAAGCAGCACCACTTGTCCATCTTCTGCAACGCACAGCAGGTAGGCCTCATCGCTGCCGCCGAGACAGCGATGAGGAGGGTCATGCCTATGCCGAGCGTTCGGTGCCGCCATAAAGCGGGGTGCACTGAGGTCAAGTCGTACACCAAGCACTGGACATGCATGTTCCCCCAGCACGGCCCCGGAAAGAAGCACGAACGCAAGATCGCCCTCGAACCCTGGCAACAGGAGATCGTGGACGCCCATCCCTGGGAATTCATCCGGGGGCTCATCCACTCCGACGGATGCCGCATCACCAACTGGACGACCCGTCTCGTCGGCGGCGTCCGCAAGCGCTACGAATATCCCCGGTACTTCTTCACCAACGTCTCCGACGACATCCGGGACCTCTTCACGCGCACCCTCGATGCGCTCGGCGTCAGCTGGACGCACTGCACCCGCCACGGGAACCCGTACAACATCTCCATCGCCCGCAAAGCCGACGTGGCCCTCATGGACACCCACGTCGGCCCGAAACACTGAACCGCCGCGCGCTACTTCGGACTGTCGTCCTCGCCGATGTGGTGCACCCGCACCAGGTTCGTGGAGCCAGGGACCCCCGGCGGGGAACCCGCCGTGATCACGACCACGTCACCCCGCTCGCAGCGGCCCAGCTTCAGGAGCATGTCGTCGACCTGGTCGACCATCGCGTCCGTGGACTCGACGTGCGGGCCGAGGAAGGTCTCGACGCCCCAGGTGAGGTTCAGCTGGGCGCGGGTCGCGGTGTCCGGGGTGAAGGCGAGGAGCGGGATGGGTGAGCGGTAGCGGCTGAGGCGGCGGACGGTGTCGCCGGACTGGGTGAAGGCGACGAGGAACTTGGCGCCGAGGAAGTCGCCCATGTCGGCGGCGGCGCGGGCGACGGCGCCGCCCTGGGTGCGGGGCTTGTTCCGCTCGGTGAGGGGCGGGAGGCCCTTGGCGAGGATGTCCTCCTCCGCCGCTTCGACGATGCGGGCCATGGTGCGGACCGTCTCGACGGGGTATTTGCCGACGCTGGTCTCGCCGGAGAGCATCACCGCGTCCGTGCCGTCGATGACGGCGTTGGCGACGTCGGAGGCCTCGGCGCGGGTCGGCCGGGAGTTGTCGATCATGGAGTCGAGCATCTGGGTGGCGACGATGACGGGCTTGGCGTTGCGCTTGGCGAGTTTGATGGCGCGTTTCTGGACGATCGGGACCTGTTCGAGGGGCATTTCGACGCCGAGGTCGCCGCGGGCGACCATGATGCCGTCGAAGGCGGCGACGATGTCCTCGATGTTGTCGACCGCCTGGGGCTTCTCGACCTTGGCGATGACGGGGAGGCGGCGGCCCTCCTCGTCCATGATGCGGTGGACGTCTTCGATGTCGCGGCCGCTGCGGACGAAGGAGAGGGCGATGATGTCGCAGCCGATGCGCAGGGCCCAGCGGAGGTCTTCCTCGTCCTTTTCGGAGAGGGCGGGGACGGAGACGGCGACGCCGGGGAGGTTGAGGCCCTTGTGGTCGGAGACCATGCCGCCCTCGATGACGGTGGTGGTGACGCGGGGGCCGTCGACGGCGGTGACCTCCAGGGTGACCTTGCCGTCGTCGACGAGGATGCGTTCACCGGTGGCGACGTCGTCGGCGAGCCCGCCGTAGGTGGTGCCGCACTGCTGGCGGTCGCCTTGGGCGTCGGGTTCGACGGTGATGGTGAATTCGTCGCCGCGTTCAAGGAGTACGGGGCCTTCGCGGAAGCGGCCGAGACGGATCTTCGGGCCTTGAAGGTCGGCGAGAATGCCGACGCTGCGGCCGCTCTCCTCGGAGGCCTTGCGCACGCGCTGGTAGCGCTCCTCGTGTTCGGCGTGGGTGCCGTGGCTGAGGTTGAAGCGGGCTACGTCCATTCCGGCTGCGACCAGTGCCTTGATCTGGTCGTACGAGTCGGTGGCGGGTCCCAGGGTGCTGACGATTTTTGCTCGGCGCATGGTTCGAGCCTAGGGCTTACCGACTGGTAGGGAATTGGCTGGGCATGACTACTCAACAACCTTTGCGTGAAGGGTTATTGACAAGTGTTGAAGTGTGCGCGGCGTTGCTCCGATGAGCGGTTTTCCTGACCTCTTTGCTTCGGCTCGGCCTCGGAAGTGAGCGGTCGCATTCCGGCTCAGAGGTTCGGCGGGGTCATGGTGAAGCGCGCGTTGACCGTGGCGTAGACGTGCTGGCGCTGGGGTTCGAGGTCGAGGGGCGGGGCTTCGGTGGTGAGGTCGGCGGCTCCGGCGTAGGCGGCGCGCATGGCGCCCGGGGGGCCTCCGTAGCCGTAGGCGGGGGCGTTGTCGGCGCCGATGTCGGCGAGTTCGACGAGGGCGGCGAGTCCGGTGCCGAGGGCTTCGGCGTACTCGCGGGCACGCTGGACGGCTTCGCGGACGGCCTGCTGTCTGGCGAGGCGGTGGGTGGGTGAGTCGGGGCGGGCCTTCGTCGCGGGTGAGGTCGAGGTCGGCGAGGCGGGTGGTGAGTTCGCCGAGTGCGGTGAAGTCGGTGAGTTCGGCGGTGAGGTGGACGCGTCCGTGGTAGGCGCGGATGCGTTCGCCGCGGCCGTGCTCGGTGAGTTCGGGGC
>NZ_JASKYR010000780.1:0-3200 GCF_041028215.1 Streptomyces flavofungini | reverse complement strand
GGCTGGAACAGATCCCCCTGGTCAATCTGCGCCGCGCCGATCACGGCCCCGGCCTGCGTCCCGAAGGCGACCAGATCGTCGGCCTCGACGACCAGCTCGCCGTCATGGCCGACCTGCGCGCAGAGGGAAAGATCGGCGCCATCGGCCTGAGCAGCGTCGGCCTCGACGCGCTGCGCCAAGCCCTGCCGGTGGGCATCGCCTGCGTGCAGAACGCCTACAGCCTGGTCATGCGCGACGACGAGGAGATGCTGCGGCTCTGCCTCGCCGAGGACATCGCCTGGGTGCCGTACTTCCCGCTCGGCGGCGCGTTCGCGGGGCTGCCCAAGGTCACCGACGAGCCCGCCATCACCGCGGCGGCACGCGCACTGGGCGTCACACCCGCGCAGATCGGCCTCGCCTGGCTGCTCCACCACACCCCGAACACACTCCTCATCCCGGGCACCGCCGACCCCGAGCACCTGCGGGCGAACGCGGACGCGGGTGCGATCACCCTCGACGCACCGACCCTCGCCGCGCTCGACGCCGTACCGCCGCGCTCCGGCGCCATCCGGCTCGACTGAACAAGGCCCCCGCCTGTAGCCGCCAGCCTTCCGCCTGTACGCGTCAGCCCCCCGCCTGCACGCGTCAGTCCCCCGGCTGTACGCGTCTGGAAGGCGTCCACCACTCCAAGAACCCCCACAGCCCCAGCGCGAACGCGGCCACGGAGACGCATACCGCGACCCAGGTCCGGCCGACCAGATGTGTGGTCAGCGCCCAGAACAGGAGCGGAACCAGCGCTCCGCCCAGCGCGACAAGCGGCAGGTCGACGTACAGCACGCTCAGATCACGGGCCTGTCCCTCGAATCCGCCGTGGACACTGACCGCGGCGCGCGGCGCCCACACGAGCGCCGCGGTCGCCGCGCCCAGACCGGCAAGAAGACATCCGGCGCCGCAGGAAATGTCTGCCGAACTCCTGTCCATGTTTCCGTCCTCCGTCACATCCGGCCCCGTTCGCCGTTCCCCGTTCCCCGTCGCGCGAGCGAAGAGACGTTACGGGTGAGGCGCCTGGTTCCCCACGGGCGAGGGCCGGTCCACGGGGCCGCGACGGCTAAACCCGGTCCGAGGCGTCGGTCGGACGCTCCGCCGTGACCAGCCAGGACGTGCTGAGCAGCCGCACCGTGCCGTCCGCCGCCTCATGGGCGCGCAGATGACCGGTCAGCGTCCGGCAGGCCTCGGCTCGCGCGGCCTCGTCGGCGTTCTCCATCAGGTGGCGGCCGGGCCCCGTGCCCAGCAGGAACGCCGCCGCATCCTCGGCTCCCTGGCCCCAAGTCCCGTACGACTGAGCCTGATTGCTGCCGATGCTGGTGAATCCGGCATCGGTGAGCACTTCACGTATGCGGTCCGGGGTGGACAGGGAGAACATGCCGGGCAGTCCCGGCTGCCCGAAGTCGCCGACGGGCAGGAGATCACGCAGCGACGTCATCGCCGTCACCCAGCCGTTGAGCGTGGCATCGGCCGGGCAGACGAACGCCAGGCGCCCGCCGGGCCGCAGCGCACGGCCGACGTTCGCGAAGGCCGCCACCGGATCGGCGAAGAACATCACCCCGTAGCGGCTGACCGCCACATCGAACGAATTAGGCCCGAACGGGTGCACCTGGGCGTCACCTTGCACGAAGGAGACGTTCGTGACGCCCGCACGCTCCGCGCGGGCCGTGGCTTCGGCCAGCATCGGGGCGGACAGATCGAGGCCGAGCGCCTGCCCTCGCGGCGCCCGCTGCGCCGCGAGTCGCGTGGTCTGCCCGGAGCCGCACCCCAGGTCAAGGACCCGGTGGTCGCCGGTGATCCCGGCGGCGTCGAGCAGCGGCTCGTTGAACCCCTCGTTCACGGCGTTCCAGCGGTCCTGGTTGCGGGCCCAGTGGGAGCCTTCCGGACCGTTCCATGCCTGTGCCTGCTCGGTGTTGACAGCGTTGAGCACGATGGCCTCCAGCGGTGGGACACGGATGATGGGCGTGCGCCCAAACAGTATGGGCGCCCGCCCATACTGGCAATCCCCCGCTACGATGAGCCCAGTTGTGCGCCCTTCGGACGGTGGCGCCAGAGCGGAAGTGGGGCCCATGTCACCGCGCGGAGTGGCGACGCCGGACGTACGTGAGCGGCTGTTCGCGGCGGCCGAGCGTGTCGTCGGGAGGGACGGCCCCGGCGCGCTCACCAGCAGGGCCGTCACCACCGAGGCGGGGTGCGCCAAAGGGCTTCTGCACGCGCACTTCGCGGGGCTCGACGAATTCGTGGCCGAGCTCTGCCTCGACCGATTCGCACGGACGGCGGCCCAGGCCCAGGCGCTGTCGCGGCGCACCGGGCAGGGCACGGTGGCGCAGAACCTGGACGCCGTCGCCCTCGCACTGTTCGACTCCGCGGGCCCGGCGCTCTCGGGTCTGGCGATGAGCCGGCCCGCCACGACGCGGCGCATCCGTGAGGCCATGGAAGGCGGCGCCCCCGGCTTCACGGCGATCGAAGACGCCATCACCGCCTACCTGGCGGCCGAAAGAGAGCTCGGCCGGGTGGCGGAGACCATCGACCCCAGCAGCGTGGCCCTGGCCATCGTCGGCACCGCCCACCACCTCCTGATGACCAACTGGCCGGGCTCGCCCGACCCACGGGCCCGCATGAGGCGCCTGGTGGCCACGCTGGTGCAGGCGGAGGGTTAGGGCTTGGGCTTGGGCTGGGGCCGCTGGAGACACGACGCCGCCCAACGGCACGCGCCGCGCCAACATTCGGGTGACGATGCGGACCTACGCCCACTCGGCGTGATCAATTGTGCGAGGGCGGCGCGGGTGCGCTAAGGCGCGTCCCGCACATCCGCTCGTGTGTCCACCACCTCTCCATCGGGAGCAATCATGCGCGTTCGTACGACTCTTGCCGCCGGCGTCCTCGCCGTTGCCGCGCTCATGGGTAGCGCCGGTTCGGCCCTCGCCAACGACGACGGCTACCGCAACGAAGGCGGCTTCAGGGCGTGCGGCCAGTTCGCGGGCACCGGCCACCACACCACCTTCTGGGGCGAAGGCTGTTCGTCGGGCCACTGGGCGGGCGACGGCCACCGCGGCAACTTCAACGGCAACATGGAC
Source organism: Streptomyces flavofungini (assembly GCF_041028215.1). Taxonomy (GTDB): domain Bacteria; phylum Actinomycetota; class Actinomycetes; order Streptomycetales; family Streptomycetaceae; genus Streptomyces; species Streptomyces flavofungini_B. Next base: position 99 of record NZ_JASKYR010000780.1, on the reverse strand, counting down.
CACGGTTACCGTTTCTGACGGAACCGAGCGGACCGGCCGTCAGGGGCGCCCGACCAGCCCCTGACAGGTCATTCACGGGCGGCGGCACCTGCTTTACGC
>NZ_JASKYR010000078.1:0-17275 GCF_041028215.1 Streptomyces flavofungini | reverse complement strand
GGTCCTCGACCGTCCACGCGCCGTAACCGGTCTTCCCCCGGCCCGCCTCRCGGGCGGCGACCACGTCGGGGCGCGGGGCGAGCACGACCACGTACAGGGGGCGGGTGCGGACCAGCTCCGCGTACGTCTTCAACTCCGCGCCGAGGATGACGTCCTGGACGACGGCCGTGAACCCGGCGTCGGCGTACGCGTCGGCCGTCGACGCCGACAGGCGGTACCGCAGGCGGAGCTGCGCTTCGGCCTCCGCGCCCGCGTCCGGACCGTACTCCAGGCCGCCGGAGACCAGCATCCGCCGGTACACGTCGCCCCGCACATGCGCGGCCTTCGGCAGCCGCTCGGCGAGCGCCTGCGCCACCGTGGACTTGCCGGAGGCCATGATGCCGGTGACGACGACGACACCGGAGAGGTCGGGGGCGAGCGCCGGGGCGGGTTCAGAGGTGGTCATGGGAGCCATGGTGCCACCGGCCGCCCCGGCGGCGCCCCCGTACAGGGCAGCCGTGCCCGGCGGCGAACCCCGCTACTGCGCCACCGCCGTCTGCGGACGGATCGGCAGCCGGTTGACCGGACGGCCCGTCGCGGCGCGGACCGCCGAGGCGATCGCGGCGGGGGACGTGACCACCGGTACCGCGCTGGCCGCCTTCGCGCCGAAGGGGGCGACGACGTCCCGCTCCTCCACCAGCTTCACGATGCGGATGTCGGGGGTGTCCAGGGCGGTGGGCAGGGCGTACCCGGTCAGGTCGGGGTGGCGGACGATGCCGCGCGGGGTGCGGAGGTTCTCCGTCAGCGCCGCACCCACGCCCTGCGTGACGCCCGCCTCGATACGGGCCCTGAGCTGGGCGGGGTTGAGGATGCGCCCGACGTCCTGCGCCACGGCGAGCTCCACCACCCGGACCGAGCCCATCTCCACGTCGACGTCGACGACCGCGCGGATCGCGCAGAACGCCATGCCGACGAAGGCGTCGCCCTGCCCGGACTCGTCGAGCGGCTCGGTCGGGTGCGGGCGGCACTGGGCCGTGGCCCAGAGCTCCTTGCCCTCAAGGGCCTCGGTGACGGTCGTGGAGAGCACACCGTCGTACGAGGTGATCTTGCCGTCGTTGATCTGGAGCAGCTCGGTGGACATGCCGAACTTGTGGGCCAGCGGCTGGAGGAGCTGGGTGCGGACCATCCTGGCCGCGCGCTCCACCGCGCCGCCCGACACCCAGGTGTGCCGGCCGCGGCAGCTCGGGCCCGCGGGCGGCTGGTCGGTGTCGACCGGCGCGACCCGGACGTCGTCGATGCCGAGCGTCTCCTGGACGATCTGCCGGGCCAGCGTGGTGAAGCCCTGGCCGGTCTCGACGGCCGCGCAGATCACGGTCGCCGTGCCGTCGTGGACCTTCACGGTGGCGGTGGAGACCTCGTCGGCGCCCTCGGCGCCGAGGAGCTGGACCATGCCGAGGCCGTAGCCGACGCCGCGCCGGACGGCGGCCGGTTCGCCCGCGCCCTCGGGTCCGCCGGGCAGCAGCCACTCGTCCTCGGGGGTGTCCTTCGGCAGCTCGGGCAGCGGGAAGTCACGGACCGCGCCGAGGAGTTCGGCGACCGGGGCCGGGCACGTCACCGTCTGGCCGGTGGGCAGGATGTCGCCGGTCGCCATGGCGTTGCGCAGCCGCAGCTCGGCCGGGTCGGCCCCCAGCTTCTTGGCGATCTTGTCCATCTGCGCCTCGTACGCGGCGCAGACCTGCATGGCGCCCTCGCCCCGGACGTGCCCGGACGGCGGGTTGTTCGTACGTACGGCCCAGCCCTCGATGAAGGCGTTCGGCACGACGTAGGGGCCGCAGGCGAAGGAGACGGCGGCGGCCAGCGCCTCCGACGAGGTGTCCGCGTAGGCCCCGGCGTCGAGCAGGATCTGCGCCTCGACCTTGACCAGGCGGCCCTCGGCGTCGGCGTGGTGGCGGTAGCGCAGGAGCGTGGGGTGGCGGTGGGCGTGGCCGAGGAAGGACTCCTCGCGGGTCGCGGTCAGCTTGACCGGGCAGCCCGTGCGCAGGGCGAGCAGGCCGAGGGGGAGCTGGAAGCTCGCGTCCTCGCGGTCGGCGGTCGCGCCGGGCACGCCGGTGACGACGACCTTCACGCGCTCGGGCGGGATGCCGAAGCAGGCGGCGGCGCGGTCGCGGTCGGCGTGCGGGTCCGTGGAGGCGATGTACAGCTCCACTCCCCCGTCCGGGCGCGGCACCGCGAGGCCCGCCTCCGCGCCGATCGGCGCCGGGTCCTGGCGGCCGATGCGGTACAGCCCCTCGACGACGAGTTCGCCCGCGGCCTCCGGGTCGCCGTGCCGCAGCGGGATGTGCCGGATCAGATTGCCGTCGGGGTGCAGCGGCTCGGCCTCGAACGCCTTCTCGGGGTCGGTGACCGGTTCGAGCACCTCGTACTCGACGATGACGGCGGCGGCGGCCATCCGCGCCGTGTCCGGGTGGTCGGCGGCGACGGCGGCGATGGCCTCGCCGTGGTGGCGCACGACGTCGGAGGCGAAGACCGGCCGGTCGGCCGTCCTGCGGCCGTGCAGCGCCTCGCCCGGCACGTCCTCGTGCGTGATGACGGCGCGGACGCCCGGCATCTCGCGCGCGTGGCTGGTGTCGATGGAGACGATGCGCGCGTGCGCGTGCGGGGAGCGCAGCACCGCCGCCCACAGCAGTCCCTCGGCCCACAGGTCGGCGGCGTAGGGGAAGGTGCCCTCCGTCTTGGCGCGGCTCTCCGCCGACGCCAGGGAGGCGCCGATGCCCTGCGACGGCTCGGGGTCGCGTCCCGCGGCGGGTTCGGCCGTGGTGATGGTCTCGCCGCTCACGCCTGGCCTCCGTCCCGGCCGTAGGGGCCCTGTGGTCCGTCGTACGGCTCCTGCTGTCCGTCGTACGGGTGGGGCGCGTCGTAGCCGCCCTCGTACGCGCCGTCGTGCTGGTGGACGCCGCCCGCGCCCGGACCCGCCTGGTGCGGGATGCGGGCCTCGTCGGCGTGCTCGCCGGGTTCCTGCTCCTGTTCGGCCGCCGCGGTGGCCCTGCGCTCGGCGACCACCTCGCGGACGGCGTCGAGCACGCCCCGGTAGCCCGAGCAGCGGCAGAGGTTGCCGCAGAGCGCGCGGCGGGTCTCCAGGTCGGTGGGGGCCGGATTGCCCTCAAGGAGGTCGTGCACGGTCATGGCCATGCCCGGCACACAGAAACCGCACTGGACCGCGCCGCAGGCGCCGAGGGCGCGCTGCACGTCGGAGGGCTGTCCGTCGACGGCGAGGCCCTCGACGGTACGGACCTCGCTGCCCGCGGTGGTCGCGGCGGGCACCAGGCAGGAGGCGACGAGCCGCCCGTCCACCTGGACGTTGCAGGCCCCGCACTCGCCCTGCGAGCAGCCGTCCTTGGCGCCCGCGAGGCCGAGCCGCTCCCGCAGGACGTAGAGCAGCGACTCGCCGATCCAGGCGTCGGTGACGGGGCGGTCGGTGCCGTTCACCCGCAGGACGTAGGAGACGAGGGGGTGATCGTCGTGGAGCGGCGCCGGGGGCTCGGCGGACGCCTCCGCCCCCTCCGCGTCGCTCGCCTCGGCCGCCTCGGCCGCCTCGCCCGCCTCGCCCGTCCCGTCGGGACCGGGCGACTCCTCGGGCTCGTGGCCCTCGGCGGCCTCGGCCGCGTCCGGAACGGCGGGCGCGGCGGTCTCGACCGGCTCGATGGGCTCGACCGGCTCGATGGGCTCGACCGGCTCGATGGGCTCGTCCGGGTCGAGGTCGTCGAGGGGCTCGACGGGCTCGTCGAACGCGGCGGGCTCATCGAACCCGGCGATCTGCTCGAACTCGGCGGTCTCCTCGTACCCGGCGGGCTCCCCGGCCGTGTCCGGCCCCAGGGGTACGTCGAGGGGCGCCATGGAGTCGGCGGCCGGTTCGCCGGTCTCCGGGTGCCCGGGGACGCGCGGGACGTCGGCGGTCTGACCGGAGTGCCGGTCGGAGGCCGGTCCGGCGACGGCGGGCACGCTGATCGCCCGCAGCAGCGTCGTCCGCTCGAACGGGTTCTCCGCGTCCCGGTCGCCCTCGGCCGGAGCCGTGGGCGCGGTCGGCTCGGGGGTCTCCTGGGGCCGCTGCCCAACGTCCTGGGCCTGCGCGCCCCATGGCGCACCGGCCCCGGCGCCCGTCGCCCACGGCGCGGGCGCGCCGCCCGGCAGGGTCGCGGGGGGCGTACCGCCGTGCGCCCAGGCGCTGAGCCGTGCCGCCGAGGAGGACGCTCCGTCCGCCGCCAGCGACGAGGGCGCGTACTCGCCGGACTCGTCCGGCAGCTCGCCGCCCGCCACCGGGATCGACCACTGGCCCGTGACGTCGTGCCCGGGGGCACCGTGCCCGGTGCCGTCCTGCCCGTACGGCTGGTCGTACCCCTGGGCGTAGTCCTGCTGCTGACCGTGCTGAGCGTGCTGACCGTAGTCCTGCCCGTACGGCTGCTGTTCGGCCGCGTCCGTCTCGGCGAAGCTCCACTGGCCGGTGGCCCCGGGGTCGTAGCCGTGGTGGTCCGTGTCCGCCGCGGGCCACCCCGCCTCGCCGCCCGCCGCGCCGGTCACCTCGGGCGGCATGACCCAGGTGCCCGTGGCCGCCGGGTCGGTGGCGTCCGCCGTGGTCGGGGTGACCGTTATCTGCGGCGGCACATAGCCGTGCCCGGGGGCGGCGAGCGGGGCGTCCAGCATGCCCTCGGGGAGCTGGACGAACGCCGTGGCGTCCGAGTCGTACTCACCCTGTGGATGCGGCTGCCAGCCGCCGCCGTTGGTGCTCCGGTCGTCGCTCACGACAGCGCCCTCCCCAGTGCTCGTCGGGCCAGCGCGGCGACGGTGCGCCGCAGATGCAGAACGGCGGGCGACAGCGGCTGCTCGGTGCCGTCGGCCGCCGGCGGCTGGTCCGGGATGCAGGCCGCCGCCACGTACTCACCGAAGGCGGTGACCGCCTCCGGCACGAGGCTGCCGCGCCCGCCGTCCCAGTCGATCAGGGAGGCGACCCACTCCTCGGCCTCCAGCGGGCGCAGGGGCATCGGGGCGATGGCGCCGACCGCGCACCGCACGTTCCGCCGCGCGGGGTCGAGGACCAGCGCCACGGAGGCCGTCGCCCGGCCGGGGCCGGTGCGTCCGGTCGCCTTGAGGAAGACCTGGGGGGCGTGCAGCAGGGGCACGCGCACAAAGCCGATGAGCTCGCCGGGGCGGAGCATCTCCATGCCCGCGAGCAGGTGCGACACGGGGATCTCGCGGCGGTCGCCACCGGGTCCCGCGATGATCAGGACGGCTTCGAGCGCGGCGAGCACGGGCAGCGCGTCGCCGGTGGGCGCGGCCGACGCGATGTTGCCGCCGAGGGTGCCCGCGTTGCGGATCTGGGGCGGTCCCGCGGCGCGCGCGGCGGCGGCGAGTGCGGGGATGAGGGCGGCGAAGTCGGGGCGGCCCATCCGGGCGTGGGTGAGGCCCGCGCCGAGGAGCGCGTGGCCGTCCTGGTACTGCCAGCCGCGGATCTCGCTGATGCGGCCGAGGCCGACGAGGGCGGCGGGCCGGAGCTGCCCGGAGTTGACCGAGGTCATGAGGTCGGTGCCGCCGGCGACGGGCACGGCGGCGGGCATGGCGGCGAGCGCCGCCACTGCCTCGTCGAGCGTGGCGGGCAGCTTCACCGACTGCGGTGCCTGTGCCGCCCGCGGTGCGTGCGTGGTCAAAACCGGCTGCCCCTTCCCGATGCCCGGCCGCGTCTTTCACGTACGACGCGTACATGAAGTGCTCGCCGTTCGCGACGTGTCACCGTTACGCCTGTTCCGCCGTACGGTACGTGCTCACAACCCGGACGTGGCAACTCTGGCACATCTTCGCCGGGGCCCGACGCGGGGGTCCGCTAGGAGGCATTCGTCCGGAGACCAGGGTGATATGCCGTTTTCGCACCCCGTTGCCGGTCGGGGCGATTTACCCCTCTCCGGTGGCACTTGGGCACCTTGCGGCGACTGCCGCCACGGGGTCCCGGCCGGGGCTCCCGGCGGCCGCGCCCACGCGCGGGCCACCGGGAACGGGCGTGCGAGCGGCACCTCACACGTTCGGGGGCGGGCCCTCGATCGGGCGGCCGAGGACGCCGGGGCGCTGCTGGTACGGCAACGGGCCGCTGGGCCGCCGGTAGTCGACGCCGAGCGCGTCAAGTCGCGCGTAGTGCGTGCCCATTCGCCGCTCGAAGTCGGCGAAATCACGCTCGGCCGGGGCGGGAAGTGTGCCCCAGGCGACCTCGCTGAAGGCGGCGAGGCGCGGGAACACCTGGTAGTCGACGCGTCCCTGGTGCTCCATCACCTCCGTCCAGACGTTGGCCTGGGTGCCGATGACGTGCGCGGCCTCCTCCTCGGTCAGCTCGGCGGGCACGGGTTCGAAGCGGTAGACGTCCTCCAGGGTGCGGACGAAGCCGATGGGCATCGGCTCGTCGGGGCCGCCGTCCTGCCGGTGGTCCAAGTACACGTGCTGCTCGGGGCACATGATGACGTCGTGTCCCGACCGGGCCGCCGCGATGCCGCCCCGGTAGCCGCGCCAGGAGGAGACGGTGGCGCCCTCGGCGAGGCCGCCCTCCAGGATCTCGTCCCAGCCGATGAGCCGCCGCCCGCGCGCCGTCAGCCACTGGTCGAAGTGGCGGATGAACCAGCTCTGGAGGCCGTCCTCGCCCTCCACGCCGAGCTCCTTGATGCGGGCCTGGGCGGTGGCGGACGCCTTCCACTGGTCCTTGGGACACTCGTCGCCGCCGACGTGGATGAAGGTGGACGGGAAGAGGTCGAGGACCTCCTCGAAGACACCTTCGTAGAAGCGGAGCACCTCTTCGGTGGGGGCGAGCACGTTGGGGTTGACGCCCCAGGTGTCCCAGACGGTCAGCGACCCGGTGTCGACGACGTCGGTGTTGCCGAGGTGCGGGTAGGCGCTGATGGCCGCCTGCGAATGGCCGGGGATCTCTATCTCGGGGACGACGGCGATGTGCAGGGAGTCGGCGTAGGCGACGATCTCGCGGATGTCCTCCTGCGTGTAGAAGCCGCCGTGCGGGCGCTCCTCCCAGAGCGGGGAGAAGCGGTGCCCCCACTTGGAGCGGGCCCGCCAGGAGCCCACCTCGGTGAGCCTCGGGTGGCGCTTGATCTCCACGCGCCAGCCCTGGTCGTCGGTGAGGTGGAAGTGGAAGACGTTGAGCTTGTGGGCGGCGAGCAGGTCGAGGTAGCGCAGCACGCCGTCCTTCGGCATGAAGTGCCGGGAGACGTCGAGCATCATGCCGCGCCAGCGGAACCGCGGCGCGTCCTCGACGGCGACCCGCGGCACCGACCACGCGGCCGCCGGGTCGAGCGGGGCGCGCCGGAAGGCGTCGGGCCCGAGGAGCTGGCGGAAGGTCTGGGCGCCCCAGAAGACACCCGCGGCGCTGCCGCCCTCGATACGGACGGTGTCCTCCTCCACGGTGAGGCGGTACGCCTCGGCCGCGAGGCCGGGGTCGACCCGCAGCTCGACGGAGCGCTCACCGCCACCCCCCGCCTCCCCCTCGGGGGCGTCGGCGAGGCGCAGTCCTGTCGCGGCGCCGACCGTGGCGCGCAGCCACCGCGCGACGCCCTCCGTGCCGGGCAGGGCGCGGAGCACGGTCTCCTGGTCGAGCGGAAGGGAACCTGGGGTGGAAGCCACCCAGCGGGCGCTGTTCGGCGCCGGGATCAGCTGCTCAAAGGTCATGCCACGGAAGGCTGTCACGCGATTGCGCAACGCAAAAGGGGCGTTGCGGTACACGCAACGCCCCCTCCGGTCAGGGCCGGGAACCAGCCGAACCAGCCCCCGCGAGGACTACTTCTTGCCGTCCTTGCCGCCCTTGTCCTTGTCGCCGCCGGCGCTCATGGACTCGTAGATCTCCTTGCACATGGGACAGACGGGGTACTTCTTCGGGTCGCGGCCGGGGACCCACACCTTGCCGCAGAGCGCGACGACGGGGGTGCCGTCGAGCGCGCTCGCCATGATCTTGTCCTTCTGGACGTAGTGCGCATAGCGCTCGTGGTCGCCGTCACCGTTCGACACCTGGGGTGTCGGCTCTACGAGGGTCCCCGTACCTGCCCCGCGCTCGGGCTCGGGCTCAAGAGTGCTCATGGTTGCCAAGGGTACTCACGCGCGCGGCGTCCCGGCAGCGGTCGGCGCCGGGCGCCGCCCTCCCGGGGTCCCCGGCCGGTTCCTCTCAGTTCATCGAGGGGTCGTCCGGATAGGTCGCCACCATCGCCAGGTCGCTGCGCTGGCGCCGGAGCACCGCCCGCCACAGCCGCTCCGGGTCCGGCGAGGAGACGTCACCGGGCTCGGACTCGACCACGTACCAGGCGCCGTCCGCCAGTTCGGTCTCCAGCTGTCCCGGGCCCCAGCCCGAGTACCCGGCGAAGATGCGCAGGCTGCCCAGGGCCGGGGAGAGCAGCTCGGGCGGGGCCTCCAGGTCGACCAGGCCGATCGCGCCGTGCACTCTGCGGAAGCCCACGGGGTCGCCACCGCCGCCCCCGCGGAGCCGGGAGCCCGCGGCGGGCGCCTCGTCGCCGGGGACGACGGCGACGCCGAGCGCCGAGTCGAGCGAGACGGGGCCGCCCTGGAAGACGACGCCGGGGGCGCCGGCCAGGTCGCCCCAGCCTTCCAGGATGTCGGCGACGCCGACCGGCGTGGGACGGTTCAGGACCACGCCGAGCGAGCCCTCCTCGTCGTGGTCGAGGAGGAGCACCACCGCGCGGTCGAAGTTCGGGTCCGCCAGGGCCGGTGTGGCCACGAGCAGCCGCCCTGTGAGGGAGGACACCTCGGTCATGAACGACATGATCCCGCATCTTCCCCCCGGACGGGGAGGCTATGGGCGTACGGGAGTGAATGCAGCTCAGGGCGCAGGGAAGCGGACGGAGGGCACACGGAGGGCGGTGACCCAGAGCGTCCGGATACGTACGGTTCGTGTTGTGGCGAACTCATGACGTGTTCTGCACGGCCTCAGCCTTACGGAGAGGGGGTACGCGGCCATTACGCTTGCCCCTTGGTCCCCCCGTCCATCCAATCGGAACGCGAGATTCATGACCGTCACCGGCATTGACGATGTACTGCTTGTCCACGGCGGCACCCCGCTCGAGGGCGAGATCCGGGTCCGCGGCGCGAAGAACCTCGTGCCCAAGGCCATGGTCGCCGCGCTGCTCGGCAGCGCGCCGAGCCGGCTGCGCAATGTCCCCGACATCCGCGACGTGCGCGTCGTACGCGGCCTGCTCCAGCTGCACGGCGTGACGGTCCGCCCCGGCGAGGAGCCGGGCGAGCTCGTCATGGACCCGTCGCACGTGGAGAGCGCGAATGTCGCCGACATCGATGCCCACGCGGGCTCGTCGCGCATTCCGATCCTCTTCTGCGGCCCGCTCCTGCACCGCCTCGGGCACGCCTTCATCCCGGGCCTCGGCGGCTGTGACATCGGCGGCCGGCCGATCGACTTCCACTTCGAGGTGCTCCGCCAGTTCGGCGCGACCATCGAGAAGCGCGCCGACGGCCAGTACCTGGAGGCCCCGCAGCGGCTGCGCGGCACCAAGATCCGGCTGCCGTACCCGTCCGTGGGCGCCACCGAGCAGGTCCTGCTCACCGCCGTGCTCGCGGAGGGCGTGACCGAGCTGTCGAACGCCGCGGTCGAGCCGGAGATCGAGGACCTCATCTGCGTCCTGCAGAAGATGGGCGCGATCATCGCCATGGACACCGACCGGACCATCCGGATCACCGGTGTCGACAGCCTCGGCGGCTACAACCACCACGCCCTCTCGGACCGCCTGGAGGCCGCCTCCTGGGCTTCCGCGGCCCTGGCGACCGAAGGCAACATCTACGTCCGCGGCGCCCAGCAGCGCTCGATGATGACGTTCCTGAACACCTACCGGAAGGTGGGCGGTGCCTTCGAGATCGACGACGAGGGCATCCGCTTCTGGCACCCGGGCGGCTCGCTCAACGCGATCGCCCTGGAGACCGACGTGCACCCCGGCTTCCAGACCGACTGGCAGCAGCCGCTCGTCGTCGCCCTGACGCAGGCCGCGGGCCTCTCCATCGTCCACGAGACGGTCTACGAGTCGCGGCTCGGCTTCACCTCGGCGCTCAACCAGATGGGCGCGCACATCCAGCTCTACCGCGAGTGCCTCGGCGGCTCCGACTGCCGCTTCGGCCAGCGGAACTTCCTCCACTCGGCGGTCGTGAGCGGCCCCACGAAGCTCCAGGGCGCCGATCTGGTCATCCCCGACCTGCGCGGCGGCTTCTCGTACCTGATCGCGGCCCTGGCGGCGCAGGGCACGTCCCGCGTCCACGGCATCGACCTGATCAACCGCGGCTACGAGAACTTCATGGACAAGCTGGTGGAACTGGGCGCGAAGGTCGAGCTCCCGGGCAAGGCGGCGCTGTAGGCGTTTCAGCCACCCGGCTGACCCTCAGCCCGGCCGGCGTTTGAGGCCATCTTCTGAACGGCAAGCCAAAGGGGCGGCCACCTGCTACGGGTGACCGCCCCTTTTAAGCTGCTAGAGGCTACTTGCCCTTAGCGGCTTCCTTCAGCTTGGAACCAGCCGAAACCTTGACGCTGTAGCCGGCCGGGATGTTGATCGGCTCGCCGGTCTGCGGGTTCCGGGCGGTGCGAGCGGCACGGTGGGTGCGCTCGAAGGTCAGGAAGCCGGGGATGGTGACCTTCTCGTCGCCCTTGGCAACGATCTCGCCGACGGTCTCGGCGAACGCGGCCAGCACGGCGTCGGCGTCCTTGCGGGTCACCTCGGCGCGGTCGGCCAGCGCGGCCACCAGCTCACTGCGGTTCATGTTTGTACTCCCGTGTTCTTTTGCCGTTGAGGCGTGCCACGCGGCAGAGCCGCATGATGGGCACAGCGAAGACGATGCTGCCAGGGTCCTCGGACAGTCCCCGGACCCGGGTCTGACGTCAGACCCTCGCGCCCGATTACGCATCCTGCCCCCACCTGCGGCGGGAAAGCCAATCCGGTGCCCTCAGGGGTCACACGGAAAGCGTCCGCCGTCCCCGAAAGTGGGGCGGAGGAGGGCCTGCTGCCAAGCCACCCTAGAGGGGGCCCGAGGGGTCGGCGTCCCGCGACGCGCCGTTGGCCTAGACCGTGGGCCCTGTCACAGCGGCCCCGGCGGCCTTGGCCGCGGTGCGCACCGCTCCGGCCACCGCGCCCGCGACCTTGTCGTTGAAGACGCTGGGGATGATGTAGTTCCGGTTCAGCTCGTCCTCGGCGACGACGTCGGCGAGGGCGCCCGCGGCGGCCAGCATCATCTCCGTGTTGACCGTACGCGACTGGGCGTCGAGCAGGCCGCGGAAGACGCCGGGGAAGACCAGGACGTTGTTGATCTGGTTGGGGAAGTCCGAGCGTCCGGTGGCCACGACGGCGGCCGTCTGGCGGGCGACCGCCGGGTCGACCTCGGGGTCGGGGTTCGCGAGCGCGAACACGATGGCACCCTCGGCCATGGCGGCGACGTCCTCGCCGTTCAGCACGTTCGGGGCCGACACGCCGATGAAGACGTCGGCGCCGACGACGGCCTCCTTGAGGGTGCCGGTGAGGCCCTCGGGGTTGGTGTTGTCGGCGATCCAGCGCAGCGGCGAGTCGGCCTCGGTGCCGACGAGGTCCTCGCGGTCGGCGTGCACGACGCCGTGGATGTCGGCCACCACGGCGTTCTTGACGCCTGCGGCGAGCAGCAGCTTCAGGATGGCGGTGCCCGCGGCGCCCGCGCCGGACATGACCACGCGCACGTCGCCGATGTTCTTGCCGACCACGCGCAGGGCGTTGGTCAGGGCGGCGAGCACGACGATGGCCGTGCCGTGCTGGTCGTCGTGGAAGACGGGGATGTCCAGGGCCTCGCGCAGCCGGGCCTCGATCTCGAAGCAGCGGGGCGCGGAGATGTCCTCCAGGTTGATGCCCGCGAAGCCGGGGGCGATGGCCTTGACGATCTCGACGATGGCGTCGGTGTCCTGGGTGTCCAGGCAGAGCGGCCAGGCGTCGATGCCCGCGAAGCGCTTGAAGAGGGCCGCCTTGCCCTCCATGACCGGCAGCGCGGCCTTCGGGCCGATGTTGCCGAGGCCGAGCACGGCCGAGCCGTCCGTTACGACCGCAACGCTGTTCCGCTTGATGGTCAGGCGGCGGGCGTCCTCGGGGTTCTCGGCGATGGCCATGCAGACCCGCGCCACGCCCGGGGTGTAGACCATGGAGAGGTCGTCACGGTTCCTGATGGGGTGCTTGGACGCCATCTCGATCTTGCCGCCGAGGTGCATCAGGAACGTACGGTCGGAGACCTTGCCGAGGGTGACGCCCTCGATGGTGCGCAGCTGCTCGACGATCTCGTCGGCGTGCGTGGTGGAGGACGCCGCGATCGTCACGTCGATCCGCAGCATCTCGTGGCCGGAGGCCGTGACGTCGAGGCCGGTGACCGAGCCCCCGGATGACTCGACGGCCGTGGTGAGCTGGGAGACCGCGGTTCCGCTCGCGGGCACCTCCAGTCGGACCGTCATCGAGTAGGAGACGCTGGGCGCCGTTGCCATGGCCGACTTCCTCTGCTTTCACCTTGTAGCTCTTGCCGTCCGATGGTCGCACCTACCGCCGAGTACGTGGTAGCCGCCCCGGATTGAGAACGTTTTGTTCATCGGCCGCTGGGGTTCGTTTGGGCTCCGTTTTCGGAAACTGGTTTCCACCATACGAGAAGTTGCCGGAAACAGAAAGAGGCCCACGCCACCAAGTGGCGTGGGCCTCTCCCCTACGTTCATGACACCGACCCGCCATGCTCGCCTCGCGGCAAGTGGTCGCTCGTAGCGACGATGGTTGGGCCCGGGGGCTTGGATCGAGCCGGTGCCACATCCAAGGTAACAAACGATCCCCGTAAGGCAATTCCCGTCCCTGAGGCAAAAGTGCCCTCTTGGCCCGGCGGGCCAGGAGGACGCCGGGCGACTAGTCGCGCAGCAGGTCGGGGACGCCCCGCGGGTCCGGCTCGTCGCGTTCGCCCGACAGGACCGTGAGCTGCTGTGTCGCGCGGGTCAGCGCCACGTACAGGACCCGCAGGCCCGCCGGGGACTCGTCGGCGATCTCCGCGGGCGAGACGACGAGCGTCGCGTCGTACTCCAGGCCCTTGGCCTCCAGGCTGCCGAGCGCCACCACCCGGTCGCCGAGCCCGGCCAGCCAGCGGGCGGCCTGCTCGCGCCGGTTCATCGCCACGACCACGCCGACCGTGCCGTCGACCCGGTCCAGGAGGCGCGCCGCCTCCTCGCGCACCGCGGCGGCGAGACCGTCGCCCCCCACGACGGAGAAGCGGGGCTCCACGCCGGTCGAGCGGACCGCGGAGGGCGACTCGGCGCCCGGCATCGCGAGGGCGAGCACCTTGGCGGCGAGCTCCGCGATCTCGGCGGGATTGCGGTAGTTGACCGTGAGGGTGAAGCGGCGGCGCGGGCGGGTGCCGAGGGCCTCGTCACGGGCCTCGGCGGCCTCGTCCGGGTCGGACCAGGAGGACTGAGCGGGGTCGCCGACCACCGTCCAGGTGGCGTGGCGCCCGCGGCGGCCGACCATGCGCCACTGCATGGGCGTGAGGTCCTGCGCCTCGTCGACGATGACGTGGGCGTACTCGGTGCGTTCGGCGGCAAGGCGCTCGGCGCGCTCGCGCTGGGTCTCCTCGCGCTGCGGCATCAGCTCTTCGAGGCCGGTGAGCAGGTCGAGCGGGTCCAGGTCGCGCTTCTTCCTGGGCCGGTGCGGCGTGCCGAGGATCGCCTGGAGCTCGTCGAGCAGCGCGACATCGTGCACGGAGAGACCCTCGCGCCCGAGCGAACGGGCGACCTTGCGGACCTCGCCGGGGTTCAGGACCCGGCGGGCCCAGCGGCCGAGGCGCCGCTCGTCGCCCATCGCGGCCAGGACCGCGCGAGGCGTCAGCTCCGGCCACCAGGCGTCGAGGAAGTGGAGGAAGTCGTCCTCGGAGGAGACGTCGTCGTCGAAGGACGAACGCAGCTCGGCCGCGAGCTCCGGGTCGGTGTGGCGCCCCGCGGCGCCCGACTGCGCCCACAGGGCGTCCAGGAGGAGCTTGCGGGCACGCGGGCGGAGCAGGTTGACGGGGGCGGTTCCGCCGAGGGCGTTGCGGCGGATGCGGTCGAGGGCGTCCGCCTCCAGCTCAAGGCGGCGGCCGAAGGCGACGACGCGCAGGCGGGTGGGGGTGGCTCCGGCCGTCCCGCCCTCGGCGTCGTGCCCGGTCCCGTCCCCGTCCGCGTCCCCGTCCGCGCCGCCGGGCTCGCCGAACGTGAGCTGTCCGGCGGGCGCCGTGCGCGGCCGGGGCTCCGTCCCCGTTTCGAGCGCCCCCCGCGCCGCCTTCCGCAGCACCTTCAGCATCCGGGAGGAGCCCTTGACGCGGGCCACCGCGGGCGAGTCGTAGACCGTGGCCTCGGCGCCGTCGACCAGGGAGCCGACCGCGCGGATCGCCACCTGGCCCTCCTCGCCCAGGGACGGCAGCACGCCCTCCGTGTAGGCGACGAGGAGCGGGGTCGGCGAGACGATGAGGATGCCGCCCGCGTACCTGCGGCGGTCCTGGTAGAGCAGGAAGGCCGCGCGGTGCAGCGCCACCGCCGTCTTGCCGGTGCCGGGGCCGCCCTCCACGTACGTCACCGATGCGGCGGGCGCGCGGATCACCCTGTCCTGCTCGGCCTGGATGGACGCCACGATGTCCCGCATCGAGTGGCTGCGGGCCTGGCCGAGTGCGGCCATCAGGGCGCCGTCGCCGATGACCGGGAGCTCCTCGCCGTCGAGGCGGGCGGTGAGCTCCGGGCGCATCAGGTCGTCCTCGACGCCGAGGACCCTGCGGCCCTTGGAGCGGATGACGCGGCGGCGCACGACCCGGCCGGGGTCGACCGGGGTCGAGCGGTAGAAGGGCGCGGCGGCGGGCGCCCGCCAGTCGATGACGAGCGGGGAGTAGTCGGAGTCGAGGACGCCGATGCGGCCGATGTGCAGGGTCTCGGCGATGTCGGCGGTGTTGTCCTCGCGCACCGCGCCCTCGGCGGGCTCGACCGCCGTGTAGGCGCCGTCGGGGCCCTTCTTGCCGTCCTTGCCCCGCAGCAGGTCGATGCGGCCGAAGAGGAAGTCCTCGAACTCGTTGTTGAGCCGGTTCAGGTGCACCCCGGCCCGGAAGACCTGGGCGTCGCGCTCGGCGAGCGCGCCGGGCGTGCCGACCTGCCCGCGCTTGGCCGCGTCGTCCATCAGGAACTCCGCCTCGTGGATCTTCTCCTCGAGACGCCGGTAGACCCGGTCGAGATGGTCCTGCTCGACCCCGATCTCGCGGTCGCGTGTGCCTGACGGCATTACTGCGTTGACGTCGGCCACCGGGGCCCCTTTCAAGACGTGCTGCTCACCGAACCGAGCAGCCGTCCACCGTACGCGAAAGGGGCCCTCCTTGTGCACCTGCGGGCGGTTACACGTCGACCTTGACCAGGCGTTCGCCGTCCAGCGTGGTCACCTCGAAGTGGTCGATGTCGTTGGGGGGCATGGCGGCGCCGCCGTGCACGTACAGCGGGCCGCGCGACCACTTGTCCGGGCTGTCCTTGATCCCGTACCCCCATCTGGGCACCGACCAGGTGGTGACCGTCTCCTTCTCGCCGTCCTTGCCGACCGCGATCAGGGAGCACTTGAGCGGGCCCTTGACGTTCTTCAGCTCCAGGACGGCATGGGTGCCCCAGGCCTTCTCCTCCGTGCCGACCGTGGCGCTGACCTTGGTCGACGGGTCGGTCGCCCGCGACTTCGTCTCCATGTGGTGGAAGAAGGCGTCCTCGGCGGGGCTGGTGGGGTGCGGCTCGGCCACGGCCCCCTTGGAGCCGTCGTCGCCGCTCACCGCGAGGACCGTGAGCGGCCCGCCGACGATCAGCGCCGCGGCCGCCGCGACGAGGAACAGGGTCCTGCGCCGCCCGCGCTCCCGCCCGGCCGACACCTCGCCGAACAGGCGCTCGGCCATCCGCGGACCCGGCCGGGCCGCGAGGCTCTCGCCGGTCACCGGTGTGCCGCGCCCGGCGGGGAGGTCGGCGAGCGCGGCGAGCATCGGCGCCATGCCGGAGAACTCCTCCAGCTGACGCGCGCAGTACTCGCACCCGGCGAGGTGCACCTCGAACCGGGTCGCCTCGTCCGCGTCGAGGACACCGAGGGC
Organism: Streptomyces flavofungini; assembly: GCF_041028215.1. Taxonomy (GTDB): domain Bacteria; phylum Actinomycetota; class Actinomycetes; order Streptomycetales; family Streptomycetaceae; genus Streptomyces; species Streptomyces flavofungini_B. The sequence continues at coordinate 1,147 of NZ_JASKYR010000078.1, read as the reverse complement.
GTAGGCGCCGACGGTCTCGTGGATGTTCTCCTCCCGCCACCCGTCGTAGTGGCCGTAGGACCCGGTCATACCGTCACCCCCCGCTCCTCCAGGGCCAGCTTCATCGAGCGAAGCGCGTAGAAGACCCGTGAGCGGACCGTGCCGCTGGGTATGCCCAGCGTCTGAGCCGCCTCATTGACCGTACGCCCCTTGAAGTAGGTCTCGACAAGTACCTCTCGGTGCGCGGGAGTCAGGTCCTCCAGCGCGTCGGACAGCGTCATCAGCCACAGCGCCTTATCGATCTCGTCCTCCGCGGGGATGACCTCCAGCGGCGACGGATCGACCTCCTGCGGCCGGGCCTGCCGGCTGCGGTGGCCGTCGATGACGATGCGCCGTGCGACCGTCACCAGCCAGGGGCGTACCGAACCGGTGGCCCGATTGAGCTGACCGGCGTTCTTCCAGGCACGGATGAGCGTCTCCTGCACGACATCCTCGGCGCGCTGCCGGTCGCCCGCCACCAGGCGGAGCACATAGGCGAGGAGCGCTCCCGCGTGCTCGCGGTAGAGCGCGCGCATCAGCTCCTCGTCGGGTCCCGGCGGCTGGCGCGAGCGGTGCCGGGGCGACGGCGGGCGTTCATCGGCCACGGCGGAATCCTTGCGCACGGCTGCCTCCGGTGTCCGCGGTTCGGGCGGTCTCACGACGGAGGTACGCAGCCGGGGCGCGGGTTGTTCAACGCGGGGCGGTTCACGAGGTGTTCACCCGCGGCGGTGCCGCCCGGACCAGGTGCCGTTCAGGTACGGGCGAGGGCGGCCCTTCTGCGGTGCCGCGCGACGCGTTCGCGGTTGCCGCAGACCTCGCTGGAGCACCAGCGGCGGCGGTGGCCGCGGGAGGTGTCCAGGTAGACCAGCGGGCAGTTGTCGCCCTCGCACCTGCGGAGCAGGACGCGGGCCGCCGGGTCGGTGAGCAGGTCGACGGCGTCCCTGGCCACGGCGGCGACGAGCGCGGCACAGCCGGGTTCCTCGCGCAGGGCGCGGACCAGGGAGCCGTCGGCGGCGCGCACGGCGTAGGGCACGGGGGGCGCGGCGGCGGCCAGCGCGTTGACGCGCKCCAGGGCGCGGGCGCGGACAGCCGGTCGATCTCGCCGTCGACCAGCTCGGCGGTGTACCGG